>JAGWRJ010000874.1 GCA_028869725.1 Alphaproteobacteria bacterium
CGCAACCAGGTGACTCTGGATCTGTGCAACCGTATCCATGGTCACACTCACGACGATAAGAATGGATGTACCGCCAAGATAAAACGGGATGTTGTATTTGAAGATAAGCCACTCCGGCAGCAGACAGACAAGCGCGAGATAGATCGAACCGACAACAGTTATCCGTGTAAGGACGAAATCGATGTAATCCGCAGTCTTCTTGCCAGGACGAATTCCCGGAATGAAGCCCCCATACTTCTTCAAATTGTCGGCGGTTTCCTCGGGATTGAAGATGATAGAGGTGTAGAAGAAGGCAAAAAAGATAATCATCAACCCGTATAGCAGCAGATACAGGGGCTGCCCGTGGCTAATATAAGCAAGCACGGTCTGAAGCCAGTCGGGGACGCTGGCGGAATTGAAATTAGCTACCGTGGCCGGCATCAGAAGAATAGATGACGCGAAAATCGGCGGAATCACCCCCGATACGTTGAGCTTGAGGGGGAGGTGCGAACTTTCTCCTCCAAACATGCGGTTGCCGACCTGGCGCTTGGGGTATTGGACAAGAAGTCGGCGTTGTGCCCGCTCCATGTAGACAATAATCCCAATCAACAAAACAACCAGAATGATGCCACCGATGAGTACCGCCGCAGGAATGGCGCCCGTACGCCCCAATTCCAGCACCGCACCGATCATCTGAGGAAAGCGCGCAACGATGCCGGCAAAAATGATCAACGAAATGCCATTCCCAACACCGCGCTGAGTTATCTGCTCACCCAACCACATCAACAGCACAGTCCCGCCTGTCAGCGTGATGATTGCCGTGATGCGAAAGAACCAGCCTGGATCAATGACGACGTTACCCCAATGCTCGAGCCCTATCGCAATTCCATAGGCCTGCAACGCCGCCAGACCGACTGTACCGTATCGCGTATACTGATTGATGGTCTTCTGCCCCGCCGCACCTTCCTTCTTGAGCTTATCCAGCTCCGGGAAAACGGTGGTCATCAACTGGATAATAATTGATGCCGAAATATAGGGCATGATCCCCAGCGCGAAGATTGCCATCCGGCCAATGGCGCCACCGGCAAGCACATTGAATATGTCGAGAAGACCGCCTTGCTGCTGATTGAGCTGCTGGGCAAGTGCCGTTGGGTCAATCCCAGGCATGGGAATGTAGGTCCCCAGGCGACAAACGATCAGCGCACCCAAGGTAAAGAATATACGCTGGCGCAGTTCTGTCGCCTTCGCCAGCGTCTTGAAATTGAAATTGGCCGCCAATTGTTCGGCTGCTGAGGCCATCACCTACTCCTGGAGCGGACAGACTCCACCTTCGGACCGGCCCTTACGGTGAAGCTGCGCGTTGGTCTCTCCTAATCTGACAGCGTCAGAGCAAGAGGCAAGCTTTATCGGCCTCCTTGCCTCAGGTTGTCGAAAGGCAGGAGGCCGCCGAAAAACCTAGGCCGGGTTTGCAGCGCGGGCGCGCTTTTCGGCGCTCGCCGCGCGACGCTGCTGGCGCTTCCCAGGTTCACCCTTCTTATTGAGGTATACCGTCTTCGTATAGGTCGCGGTAAACGTCCCGCCGGCAGACTTGACCGCATCCGCAGCGCGCTTGGACCCACCTGCCAGTTCGATTTCTAGCTTGCTCGTCAGTTCCCCCTTGGCAAGAAGGCGCACGCCATCTTTGGCCTTGGATACGAGACCCGCCTTGCGGAGCACATCTTCCGTGACCTTTTCGCCGACCTTGATCTTGCCCTCATCGACCGCCTTCTGCAGGCGGCCAAGATTGATCTCGGCGAATTCCTTGGCGAAAATATTTTTAAAGCCGCGCTTGGGAAGACGCATGTAGAGCGGCATCTGGCCGCCCTCAAAGCCATGCACCGAATTGCCGGTACGCGCTTTGGCGCCCTTGACACCGCGACCGCTTGTCTTGCCCAGGCCCGAACCCGTGCCACGACCGACGCGTGTCTTACGCGTCTTGGCACCCGGATTATTGCGGATTTCATTGAGTTTCATGTCAACCTTGTCGCAATGGCGGAAATATCGCGCCAAAACGCCTTCTGTAGGTCTGGTTATTCCTCGACCACTTCTACCAGATGGTGAACGGCACGGATCATGCCACGCACGGCCGGAGTGTCTTCAAGTGTACGCGTACGGCGGATTTTGCCCAAGCCGAGGCCACGCAACGTGGCTTCCTGCTCCTTCGGAAGGCGTGCGGCCGAGCGGATCTGACGTACCGTAACCGTTTTTTTGCTCGTCGCCATATTTAGCTCCCGGCTCCCGTCTCAGCGGCGGGCGGTTCATTTTTGCTTCCGTCGCGACGCGAGATGATCTCCGCCACGCTCCGCCCGCGACGCTGGGCCACCAGCCTCGGACTCTGCTGGCGGGTGAGCGCATCAAACGTCGCACGAACCATATTGTAGGGATTGGAGGTACCCGTTGACTTGGATACCACGTCGCCAACGCCCAGCGCCTCAAAGACTGCGCGCATCGGACCGCCCGCGATAATGCCGGTACCCGCGGGCGCCGGGCGGACAATCACCTTGCCAGCGCCATGATGACCGCGCGTATCGTGATGCAGCGTCCGTCCATCCTTGAGCGGAACGCGAATCAGCGAACGCTTGGCTGCGTCTGTAGCCTTGCGAATGGCTTCTGGTACCTCGCGAGCCTTGCCATGGCCGAAGCCAACGCGGCCACGCTGATCGCCAACCACCACTAGTGCCGCAAACCCGAAACGGCGGCCACCTTTGACGACTTTGGCCACGCGGTTGATATGTACGAGCTTGTCGACGAACTCATTATCGCGCTCTTCGCGATCTCCGCGTTCACGACGCCGTCCGCGACCCTGTTCTTCATCACGCGCCATAAAGGTGCCTTTCCCTAAAACTCGAGGCCGCCCTCGCGGGCCGCCTCAGCGAGCGCTTTGATACGCCCGTGATAGATATAACCGCCACGGTCAAACACAACTTGGGTCAGACCCTTGCCCTTGGCACGCTCGGCGATCTTTTTTCCCACTTCCGCTGCAGCTGCAACATTGTAGGATTTTGACGCCGCACCGCCCTTCTCGTGCGTAGAGGCTGTCACCAAGGTTGCCCCCATCGCATCATCGATGATCTGCGCATAGATGTGCTTACCGGAGCGATAGACGGACAGCCGGGGACGGCCATTCGCCGACTGCGAAATCTTGTAGCGGGCTCGGGCCTTGCGCCGGTCGAACAGATTCTTGGTCATGGCTACTTCTTCTTGCCTTCCTTACGCAGGATCGTCTCGCCGGCATACTTGACGCCTTTGCCCTTGTAGGGCTCAGGCGGACGCCAAGCGCGGATTTCCGCTGCAACCTGGCCCACCAACTGCTTGTCGATCCCGGAAATGGTAATCGAGGTCGGCTTCTCGGCGACGATATTAATTCCAGCCGGAATTGGATAGACGACGTCGTGACTGAACCCGAGTTGCAGATTCAGGTTCTTGCCCTGAACCGCTGCACGGTAGCCAACACCGTTGATCTCCAGTCGCTCAGTAAAGCCTTCTGTGACACCGACGACCAGGTTGTTCACCAGCGTGCGCGACAGACCCCACATGGCCCTGGCACGTTCGTGGTCCGGCCGCGGGCTCACCTCGACACCTGCATCCGTGAGCTTGACCTCTACATCATCGACGAGTGTAACCTTGAGCTCGCCCTTCGGCCCCTTCACCTTGACCGTCTGGCCGTCAACCGATGCAGTGACGCCCTTAGGAAGCTGGATGGGTTTTTTGCCGATACGTGACATAATCTTCTTCCTTCCGCTCGGCCTAGAATACGTGGCAGAGAACTTCGCCGCCGACGTGCTCCTCACGGGCATGCGCATCGGTCATGACCCCTTTGGGCGTGGACACGATGGAGACACCAAGCCCCTGCCTGTAAGGCAAAAGATCACGGACCGACATATATACCCGACGCCCAGGCTTGGAGACGCGCCGCAGTTCTCTAATAACCGGGCGGCCTTCGTGATATTTGAGCTCAATCTCGAGCTCCCGCCGCCCATCCTTTTCGATCTCAGCGTAACCGCGAATATAGCCTTCTGACTGCAACACATCGAGTACGCGCGTACGCAGATGTGAATTCGGTGAGTTGACTTTGGTCATACCGCGCAGCTGGCCGTTACGGATGCGGCTAAGCAGGTCGCTGATCGGATCGGTGATCGCCATTTCTTTCAAACCCTTCCTTACCAGCTCGCCTTGGTCATGCCAGGGATCTGGCCGAAATTCGCGAGTTCACGCAGCGCGATACGCGACAGCTTGACCTTGCGGTAATAGGCCTTCGGACGACCGCTCAGCTCGCAACGATGATGAATGCGCGTCTTCGACGAGTTCCGGGGTAATTTCGCCAGTTTGAGCATCGCCTGGAAGCGCTCCTCAGGTGGCACTGACATATCCTCGGTCGTCTTCTTAAGAGCCGCGCGTCTGGCCGCATATTGCGCTACCATCTTCTCGCGCTTCTGATTGCGGTTGATCTGGCTGGTTTTCGCCATAGTCCGTGCCTTCAGTTCATAAAGGGAAATTGAAAACCTTTGAGAAGGGCCTTGGCCTCCTCATCGGTCTGAGCGGAGGTATTGACGATGATGTCCATGCCCCACACGGTCTCCGTTTTGTCGTAATCGATCTCCACGAAAACAATGTGCTCTTTAAGACCCATCGCGTAATTTCCACGCCCATCGAAGCTCTTGCCATTAAGGCCGCGGAAGTCGCGCACCCGTGGCAGGGCCATCGTCACAAGCCGATCCAGAAATTCATACATCCGGTCCTTTCGCAACGTGACCTTGGTGCCGATAGGAAGACCTGCGCGGATCTTGAAACCGGCAATTGCCTTCTTGGCTCGGGTCACGACAGCCTTTTGACCAGCGATGGCCGTCAGATCATTCACCGCGGCCTGCAGCTTCTTCTGATCTGAAGCAGCTTCGCCCGCACCGATATTAAGAACGATCTTCTCGATGCGCGGAACCTGCATCACGTTCTTATAACCGAACTGTTCCATCAGCTGAGGCCTGATAACCTCGTTGTACCGCTTCTTGAAACGCGGAACGTAATGTGGATCGATGGACGCATCGCCGACAGCGACCTTGGTCCCCGCAGCAACGTCCTTGCGCGACGCGCCATCCTTCTTGGACGCACTCGCCTTCTTCGCTTTGCTGCCCTGCTCAGACATCTATGACCTCACCGGACTTCTTGGCGAAACGAACCTTCCGTCCGTCGCCCAAAACCTTGAACCCAACCCGCGTCGCCTGGCCTGTCTTGGGGTCGACATGGGCAATGTTGGCAATCTGGATTGGTGCTTCCTTGTTGATAATTCCGCCTGCCTGCGTCTGAGTTTGGCGCTGATGGCGCTTCACCATATTGACGCCTGCAACCAGGACTCGATCTTCCTTGGGGAATACTTTCAGCACTTCCCCCTTCTTACCTTTGTCCCGACCCGTTGTGACGACGACACGGTCACCCTTTTTAATCTTTACCGCCATCACAGCACCTCCGGCGCCAAAGAAATAATCTTCATATGGTTCTTGGCGCGCAGTTCACGCGTTACCGGACCGAAGATACGGGTTCCGATGGGCTCCCCCTGGTTATTCACGAGTACAGCTGCGTTGTTGTCGAAGCGGATTAGGCTACCATCAGGCCGTCGCACACCATGCGCGGTCCGAACGATAACAGCCTTGAGCACTTCGCCCTTTTTAACACGGCCGCGCGGAATGGCTTCCTTGACAGACACGACGATGGTGTCGCCCACACCGGCATATTTACGCTTCGAACCGCCCAGAACCTTGATGCACATTACGCGCCGGGCTCCAGAGTTATCCGCGACATCGAGTTCAGAGGTCATCTGAATCATTGTTGTTCTCCCTCAGGCCTCCGACTCATTCCTGTCCCGCCAGGCCAACCACTTCCCAGCTTTTGAGCTTTGAAATGGGCCGGCACTCGCGGATACGCACGATGTCGCCAACCTTGAATTGGCCGGCTTCGTCATGCGCATGGTATTTCTTCGAGCGGCGCACGGTCTTGCCCATAACCGGGTGAGTAAAGCGGCGTTCCACCTTAACCACCACCGTTTTGGCATTCTTGTCGCTGACCACGACGCCTTGGAGCACGCGCTTCGGCATAGTCTTCTATCGTCCCTTTTCCTTCAGCCCGCCTTGCGACGCTGCTCGTTCAAAATGGTATTTATGCGTGCGATCTCACGACGCACGACACGCACGCGCCCGGTATTTTCGAGCTGACCATTTGCCCGCTGAAAGCGGAGATTGAACTGCTCCTTCTTCAGCTTCGTCAGGCGATCATTGAGCTCATCCGAACTTTTGGTCCGGAAGTCGTCGGCGGTGTTGTCCTTCTTCGCCATGGTCTTTGTCCTTACGCGCCGATGCGATGTACAAATTTGGTGGCGATCGAAAGCTTTGCAGCTCCGAGCCGCATGGCTTCCTTAGCCGTCTCGTGATCGACACCGTCGATTTCAAAAAGGATGCGTCCGGGCTTAATCTTTGCCACCCAGTATTCCGGCGCCCCCTTACCCGATCCCATGCGCACTTCAGCGGGCTTTTTGGATACCGGCACATCCGGAAACACGCGAATCCACACACGTCCTGTACGCTTCATGTGACGGGTAATGGCACGCCGTGCCGCCTCAATCTCACGAGCTGTAATACGCTCAGGTTCTACCGCTTTGAGACCGAAGGCGCCAAAGTTAAGCGTCGTTCCACCTTTAGCCGCACCATGAATGCGGCCCTTGAATTGCTTGCGGAATTTTGTGCGTTTTGGTTGCAGCATGACAGGTCTCTATCGCATTAGGCAGCGGGCTGGGCCTGCTCACGACGGCGCTCGCCGCCAGGAGCACGTCCCGTCTCACCCGATTGCTCCGACTGACGCTTTTCTGTGGCCATCGGATCGTGCTCGAGAATCTCACCCTTAAAGATCCAGACCTTCACACCACACGTGCCGTATGTGGTCTTGGCCGTCGCGATACCGTAGTCGATATCGGCGCGCAGCGTATGAAGTGGCACCCGTCCCTCGCGGTACCACTCCACGCGGGCGATTTCCGCACCACCAAGCCGGCCCCCACAATTGATGCGAATTCCTTGAGCCCCGAGTCGCATTGCGGACTGCACCGCGCGCTTCATTACCCGCCGAAATGCAACGCGACGTTCCAACTGCTGAGCAATGTTCTCAGCCACCAGCTTCGCATCAATCTCTGGCTTGCGAATTTCCACGATATTGAGGTGCACCTCATCAGCCGTGAACGCCTGCACCTCACTTTTCAATTTCTCGATATCGGCGCCCTTGCGACCGATCACAACGCCCGGACGGGCCGAGTGTATGGTGATACGGCACTTCTTGTGCGGACGTTCAATCACAATCCGCGATACCCCGGCAGCCTTCAATCGCTCCGCCAGATGATTACGGATCTTGATGTCCTGTTGCAGGAGCTTGCCATAATCCTTCTTGTTCGCGTACCAGCGCGAGTCCCAAGTACGATTGATGCCGAGGCGAAGCCCCGTGGGATTTACTTTCTGACCCATCAGGCTTCTCCCTCCGCGCCAGCGGTTTCAACGGCAGCAGCCTGCGCTGCCGGTTTGGATTGTGACTGCGTCCGTCCACGCCGCTTCTTCGGCGCAGACTTTTTCTCTTTGGCCTGCTTTTCTTCGACGACCACAGTGATCTGAGCGAAGGGCTTTTCAATGCGCGCACCGCGTCCACGCGCGCGCGCATGAAAACGCTTCATGATCAGGTTCTTACCGACCGATGCTTCACTCACAACTAGATCGTCAACATCCAAATCGTGATTATTCTCCGCATTGGCAATTGCCGATTGCAGAACTTTCTTGACCACCTTGGCGACACGCTTTGGAGAAAACGTCAGCTCATTGAGCGCGCTCTCCGCTGACTTTCCTCGGATCGACTGAGCCACAAGATTGAGCTTACGCGGAGAGGTCCGAATATTGCGGCCCACGGCCTTGGCCTGGGTGTCGGCCAAAACGCGCGGGCGAGATGCCTTACCCATTATCAGCCCCTCTTCGCTTTCTTGTCTGCCGAATGCCCGTAAAATGTACGGGTTGGCGAAAATTCTCCCAGCTTGTGCCCAACCATATCTTCAGTCACGAGCACAGGGATGTGCTTTTTGCCGTTGTAAACACCGAAGGTGAGACCCACAAACTGCGGCAATATTGTAGAGCGCCGTGACCACGTCTTGATCACTTCCTTACGCCCCGTACCGCGAGACGATTCAGCCTTCTTAAGAAGGAAGCCGTCCACAAATGGGCCTTTCCAAACCGAACGTGCCATAACGTCTTACCCTTGAGTCTTTTTGGCGTGCCGCGAACGCACGATGAACTTCTGCGTCTTTTTGTTCGAACGCGTCCGCGCGCCCTTGGTCGATTTACCCCAGGGCGTGACCGGATGACGACCACCCTTTGTACGCCCCTCGCCACCACCATGCGGATGGTCAATCGGGTTCATTGCCGTGCCACGAACGTGGGGACGGCGGCCCTTCCACACATTGCGACCCGCCTTACCAATGACCTCGTTCATGTGATCAGGATTCGACACCGCACCAACGGTTGCCATGCAAGACAGCAGAACCCGGCGCACTTCACCTGAATTCAGACGCAACGTGGCATAACCCGAGTCACGCCCCAAATACTGAGCGTATGTACCAGCGGATCGAGCAATTTGGCCGCCCTTGCCAGGCTTCATCTCGATATTGTGCACAATAGTACCTACAGGCATTGCACCGAGAGGCATGGCGTTGCCCGGCTTCACATCTACCCGTTCGCCGGAAATCACTGTGTCACCAACAGCAAGCCGCTGCGGCGCCAATATATATGCCAGCTCGCCATCCTTGTACTTGATCAACGCGATGTATGGCGTGCGATTTGGATCGTATTCGATCCGCTCCACGCGCGCTGGCACATCGAATTTACGTCGCTTGAAGTCGACCACGCGATAACGCTGCTTATGACCACCACCCTGCCAGCGTACTGTCACGCGGCCGGTGTTGTTACGCCCACCATTGCGTGTCTGGCCCTCAGTCAATGCCTTGACCGGCCCGCCCTTATGCAGGTTCGCACGATTTACCAGCACGAGCTGCCGCTGTCCGGGCGTAGTTGGTTTGTATTTCTTCAGCGCCATCTCAGAGCCCCGTCGTAATATCGATCTGCTGCCCCTCCTGGAGGGTCACGATCGCTTTTTTGTAGTCGCTGCGCTGATAAGGACGGCCGCGTGCCATCTTGACCTTACCCTTTATACGCTGGGTATTCACCGCCTTCACCTTGACCTTGAAAAGCGATTCCACGGCCTTGGCGATGGCAGGCTTGCTTGCATCAAGTGTTACGCGAAATACCACCTGATTCACTTCAGTCAGCTTAGTCGCCTTTTCCGTAATCACTGGCGACAGGATCACGTCGTATTCACTACTCATACCAGACGCTCCTCAATCGCCTTTACCGCCGCACGGGTCAGCACCAGCTTTTCACTTCGTAGAATGTCGTAGACATTCAATCCATCGGCAGGAACTAGCGATACATGATTGAGATTGCGTGCTGACATGGCAAAATTCAGATCGAATTCTCCGTCAACAACCAGCGCATTCCCGAGACCGAGCTTCTTGAATTGAGCAGCCAACTCCTTGGTTTTCATTGCCGCTGACTTGGCTTCATCCAGTACGACGATGGCACCATCTTTGGCTTTAGACGACAGAGCGTGCTTCAGGCCAAGAGCACGCACCTTTTTCGGCAGCGAAAACTCATGGCTGTGATTGACCGGTCCCATGGCCTTGGCGCCGCCGACGAAAAGCGGGGCTGAGCGAGGGCCATGGCGAGCTACGCCGCCGCCCTTCTGACGACCAACGCGCTTCTTGGTACGGTCAATTTCGCCACGCGTGAGCACCTTGTGCGTTCCAGCGCGCCGCTTTGCCAGCTGCCAGACCACAACGCGCTGAAGCAGGTCTGCGCGGGGCTCAAGTCCGAATACAGCGTCATTCAGTTCAATCTCGCCGCTTTCGCTGGCATCGAGTTTGAGAACTTGCGTCTTCATCTCAACCCTCCGCCGCAACTTCGGCGCCATTGGCGGTGCGCTTTTTTACTGATCCCGGTACCGGTGCTTCCTTCGGGACCTGATGCTTGACCGCGTCACGTACCATCACCCATCCACCGCGATGACCGGGGACCGCCCCCTTCACCATGATGAGTCCGCGTTCGACATCGACCTTGGCAATTTCCAAGTTCTGGGTCGTTACGCGATCAACGCCGTAGTGACCGTGCATCTTTTTATTCTTGAAGGTTTTGCCGGGATCCTGGCGTCCCCCGGTACCACCAAGGCTACGATGCGAAATCGACACGCCATGGCTTGCCTCCAGACCGCGGAAATTCCAGCGCTTCATTGCACCGGAAAAGCCGCGACCGATGGTTATGCCTGTGACATCGACCTTCTGACCCGGCACAAAATGATCCGCCAGAATGACGTCGCCCACCTCGAGAAGATTGGCAGCGTCAACGCGAAATTCCGCGAGCTTCTTTTTCGGCTCAACTTCCGCCTTGGCGAACTGTCCGCGGTCGGCCTTCGTGAGCCGCTTGGGCTTTGCAAATCCAGAACCGAGCTGGACGGCTGTATAGCCATCCGTGTCCTCGGTGCGCCGGGCCACGACCTGACAGCCATCGAGCTTCAGGACCGTGACGGGCACATGTCGGCCGTCCTCCAAAAAGAGGCGCGTCATGCCGACCTTCTGCGTGATGACGCCTGTGCGCATCTCCGCACCTACTCCTTAAAGCTTGATCTCAACATCAACACCGGCGGCCAGGTCTAGCTTCATAAGAGCGTCGACCGTTTGTGGCGTCGGTTCAATGATGTCGAGGAGACGCTTGTGAGTCCGGATTTCGAACTGCTCGCGGCTCTTCTTATCCACGTGCGGGGACCGATTAACGGTAAAGCGTTCGATCAACGTCGGTAGCGGAATTGGTCCGCGTACCTGCGCTCCCGTACGTTTTGCCGTATTCACGATTTCCCGCGTCGAATTGTCGAGGATGCGGTGATCGAAGGCCTTGAGCCGGATCCTGATATTTTGGCTCTGCATTTTCTTCCTCTGTCATGGCCTGGACCGAATTATCGGCCTGCCACTGCTTTCTCTCTTTAAACCTAACTCACCACTTATCCTCAGGTCCCACACCGCGCTCCACGTCCCGGAGCGCGGTTTGGGGCACGCGTACTCACTTAATAATGGCCGAGACCACGCCCGAACCCACAGTGCGACCACCTTCGCGGATAGCGAAACGCAGCTTCTCTTCCATGGCGATCGGCACGATCAGCTCAACCTCGATGGCGACGTTGTCGCCAGGCATCACCATCTCCGTGCCTTCAGGCAGCTTCACGATGCCTGTCACGTCGGTTGTACGAAAATAGAACTGTGGCCGGTAATTCGCAAAGAACGGAGTATGACGACCACCCTCTTCTTTCGTCAGCACATACACTTCCGCCTTGAATGTGGTGTGCGGCGTGATTGAACCTGGTTTCGCCAAAACCTGACCACGCTCCACACCAGTGCGGTCAATGCCGCGAAGCAGGCAGCCGACATTGTCGCCAGCCTGACCCTGGTCGAGCAGCTTACGGAACATTTCAACACCGGTGACGGTAGTCTTGGCCGTCGGCTTCATACCAACGATCTCGACTTCTTCACCGACCTTGACCACGCCGCGTTCAATACGGCCGGTGACCACAGTGCCGCGCCCGGAAATCGAAAACACATCTTCGATTGGCATCAGGAACGGCATATCGACCGGACGCTCCGGCTGCGGGATATAGCTGTCCACAGCTTCCATCAGCTTCAGTATAGCTTCCTTGCCGAGTGCCGGTTCACGATCCTCGAGAGCGCACAGCGCAGAACCGCGAATGAACGGAATATCATCTCCCGGGAAATCGTAGGACGAAAGAAGCTCACGCACTTCCATCTCAACGAGTTCCAGCAGTTCTGGATCGTCTACCATGTCGCACTTGTTGAGAAACACAACCAGTGCAGGAACACCAACCTGACGTGCCAGGAGGATGTGCTCGCGGGTCTGCGGCATGGGACCATCGGCGGCAGACACCACCAGGATGGCGCCATCCATCTGGGCGGCGCCGGTGATCATGTTTTTCACGTAGTCCGCGTGACCGGGGCAGTCGACGTGTGCGTAGTGACGCTTCTGCGTCTCGTACTCCACATGCGCGGTCGAAATCGTAATGCCGCGGGCCTTTTCCTCGGGCGCCTTGTCGATCTGGTCGTAGGCGGTGAAGGTGGCACCACCGGTCTCGGCGAGCACCTTCGTAATCGCTGCGGTCAGCGACGTCTTGCCATGGTCAACGTGACCGATCGTTCCGATGTTGCAGTGCGGTTTCGTCCGCTCGAATTTGGCTTTCGCCATGGTCTATCTCCGTCGTCTGAACCAAGTACTTTGACCTATCGCTCGCCGAGAGGCCGGGATTTAACCGGACATCCTATCGCCCGGTCACAGAATTACGCGTATTTTGCCTTTACTTCGTCCGCGATTGCTTGCGGCACCTGCTCATAGTGATCGAACTGCATGGTGTACTGGGCACGCCCCTGGGTCATCGACCGCAAGGTATTAATGTAACCAAACATATTCGCGAGCGGCACCATCGCGGTCACGACCTGCGCATTACCACGCGTGTCTGTGCCCTGAACCTGGCCGCGCCGTGAATTCAGATCGCCGATGACACCACCAAGGAAATCCTCAGGTGTCACCACCTCAACCTTCATGATTGGTTCAAGCAACCTGACAACGCCCTTCGTTGCGAGTTCACGGAACGCCGCACGGGCCGCGATGTCAAAGGTCAGCGCGTTTGAGTCAACCTCGTGATATTTGCCGTCCACGAGACGCGCCTTAAAATCGATAACCGGAAATCCTGCCATAAGACCGGACTCCTTTTGCGCGCGCAGACCCTTTTCCACTGAAGGAATATATTCCCTCGGAACCGAACCGCCCACGACCTCATTTTCGAACACGAAACCAGAGCCAGGGGGTAGCGGTTCGAATTCGATCTTCACTTCCGCGAACTGCCCGGAGCCGCCAGTCTGCTTCTTGTGCGTGTAGAGTACGGTTATCGGCTTGGACAGGGTCTCGCGATACGCCACCTGCGGAGCACCGACATTCGCGTCAACCTTGTAGGTTCGGCGCAAAATGTCGACTTTGATGTCGAGATGAAGTTCGCCCATGCCCTTCAGGATGGTCTGGCCGCTCTCCGTGTCGGTGGAGACCTGAAACGACGGGTCCTCCTGTGCGAGACGGGCCAAAGCCATACCCATTTTTTCCTGATCGGCCTTGGTCTTGGGCTCAATCGCTATTTCAATCACCGGATCTGGGAATTCCATGCGCTCCAGGATAACTGGATCCGACGGCGTACACAGAGTTTCTCCGGTCGAAGTCAGTTTAAGCCCGGCAAATGCAACGATATCGCCCGCACCAGCTTCCTTGATATCTTCCCGGCTGTTCGCATGCATGAGCAGCATGCGCCCTACGCGCTCGTTCTTTTCCTTCACGGAATTGAGGACGGACGTACCAGAGCTGATCGTGCCCGAATAAATTCGCACGAACGTGATAGAGCCCACAAACGGGTCGTCCATAATCTTGAACGCCAACCCCGCAAACGGCGCCTTGTCATCAGCCGGACGAACTACCTTTTCGTCCGTTCCGGGCTTAACGCCTTCCACCGGCGGAATATCAAGCGGTGATGGCAGGTAGTCGATGACGGCATCAAGAAGCGGTTGGACACCCTTGTTCTTGAAGGCCGAACCACACAGCACAGGAACGAAGCGGAACGCGGTGGTTCCCTTGCGGTTGCAGCGCTTCAGGTCCTCGCAGGACGGAAAACTGCCTTCCAGATAGGCCTCCAGAAGCTTCTCATCCTCTTCTACCGCCGTCTCGACCAGGGCAGTGTGCAATTCCTCGGCTTTGGCGCGGTACTCTTCTGGAATATCGACTTCATCGAATTTGGCGCCAAGCTGTTCTTCGTGCCAGATCAGGGCCTTCATCCTGACAACATCGACAAGCCCCTTGAATTCAGCCTCCGAACCAATTGGCCACATAATAACAAGCGGCTTCGTCCCAAGGCGATCGATCATCATATCGACGCAGCGCTGAAAATTGGCGCCCATACGATCCATTTTGTTTACAAAACAGATGCGAGGAACTCGATACTTGTCCGCTTGACGCCACACCGTTTCGGATTGAGGCTCAACGCCGGCAACTGCGTCGAACACAGCCACCGCACCATCAAGCACACGCATCGAACGTTCGACTTCAATCGTGAAATCGACGTGACCGGGCGTATCGATAATATTGATGCGGTGATCTTTCCAAAAGCATGTCGTGGCAGCAGAGGTAATGGTGATACCCCGCTCCTGCTCCTGCTCCATCCAGTCCATGGTGGCTGCGCCATCATGCACTTCGCCGATCTTGTGACTGCGACCCGTGTAATAAAGAATCCGCTCTGTGGTCGTAGTCTTGCCGGCATCAATATGCGCGGCAATGCCAATGTTGCGGTAGTTAGCGAGAGGCGTCTGGCGCTGCATCGTAAAATTCCTCGGGGCCGTTACCAGCGGTAATGTGAGAATGCGCGGTTTGCTTCCGCCATTTTGTGCGTATCTTCACGCTTCTTGACTGCATTGCCGCGATTGTTCGCGGCATCAAGAAGTTCCCCCGACAGTCTCCCCGTCATTGTAGGCTCATTGCGACCACGAGCAGCGTTAATCAGCCAACGAATAGCCAAAGCGCGACTGCGATCAGTACGAACTTCAACCGGAACCTGGTATGTCGCACCACCTACGCGGCGGGACCGGACTTCAAGTGCCGGCTGCACATTGCGCAGCGCTTCGTGAAAAACCTGCAGTGGATCCTGTTTGGTTTTTTCCTGGATCACATCGAACGCGCCATAAACGATGCTCTCGGCGGCAGACTTCTTGCCGTCATACATCAGGCTATTCATAAACTTGGCGAGGATCAGATCGCCAAATTTGGCATCCGGATTGATCTCACGGCGTTCAGCGCGGTGGCGGCGGGACATCTTCTCGACCTCTTCAGATTACTTTGGACGCTTCGCGCCATAAAGCGAACGGCGCTGCTTACGGTCCTTAACGCCCTGCGTGTCGAGCACGCCGCGAATAATGTGGTAGCGGACACCAGGAAGGTCCTTCACACGGCCGCCACGAATTAGAACCACCGAGTGCTCCTGAAGATTATGCCGCTCGCCAGGAATGTAACTCACTACTTCAAAACCGTTCGTCAGACGAACCTTGGCGACTTTCCGCAAAGCCGAGTTCGGCTTCTTCGGGGTCGTGGTATAGACGCGCGTGCACACGCCTCGCTTCTGCGGAGATCCGGTAAGCGCGGGCACCTTATTGCGCTTGGCTTTGTCCGAGCGCGGCTTGCGGATCAACTGGTTGATCGTCGGCATTCTGTCTTCCCTGGCAGCCGGCCCGGCCGGCATATGCAAAAACAACATAGCCAACCCCCAACGGGGGCTGGCTTCCCGAAGCGGAGGATCAGGCGCTAAGACGCCCGATCGCGCTTACCAAAGCTCTCGTACTGGTCTTCCTGACAACGTTTCGACGGACGCCGACAGCCTGTCTACAGAAGGTGGCGGTATATATCCGCGAGGCCACGCAGGGTCAAGCGGAGACAGGAAATTTCTTACTGTCTAAGGACCCCGGCTGCTAGAGCGCGAGAACCGCCCGCACCGCCATGACCATCAATACCAATGTAGACATCGCAAATATTGTGAAGCGGAGCGGCACCCGATTTACCGTGCACTGCACCAAGGTGTGGATGACCCGGAGACCAACGTAAGCCCATGCCAGTCCTACAAAGATGGGGTCAACAAGCCCGGCCAGGTAAATATAGAATGTGAGGGCATAGAAAATGGTCGGCTGCTCCATCAGGTGGTTATAATTGTCCGCCACCCGTCGGACCTCGCTGGGCAAAATATCCAACGATCCCGGATGCATAGCCGCATTGGGATCAAGCTTGGCCCGCTGCATCGCCGGAATGCGGGTCGCATACATCCAAATCCAAACCAGCAGGCTGAGACAGACGAGCGCCAGAACAGGCGTAAGCATCGAATTCATGTGAAGCCCTCCCCGATTCTCAGCAGCCTATGCCGAGTCGGCCCCTTTTCGACACGAAGCTAGGAAAATATGCGACTAAGTCGCATTGACGAACAGCGTCAAGGCGGTTTACATTTATTTGCAATTGACACTCACTATTAAAAGACACCCATGACATCGGCACAAACCGCGCGGTCACGCCTGCTAGGAACTGCCGGGCTCGGCGTCAGCTCCACTATGGCTGTCGTCGGTACCGCCTTCGCCCATGGCCCTAGCGCTGCGCTACTGAGCGACGACCAGATAGAAACCGTCAACATCACGGCTAACCACAGCTCACTCGACAAGGTCACTCGGGAGATCCTGAACACTCCGCAGTCCATCAACCTCATCCCCCTGCAGGTGATCCAACAGCAGGGCACGACCTCCGTGGAACAGGCTCTCAAGAATGTGCCAGGCATCACACTCAACGCCGGCGAAGGGGGAGCCCATGGCGACACCGTGAACCTGCGCGGATTTTCTGCCAGCGACGACTTTTTCCTCGATGGCCTCAGGGATACCGGCTTCTACACCCGCGACAGCTTCGATGCCGAAGCGATCGAAATTTACAAGGGGCCGGCCTCAACCTTGTTTGGCCGCGGCTCCACCGGAGGGGTGATCAATCAGGTCAGCAAGACACCCAAACTTGAGCGGAGCCTTGATGGCACGGTGACCCTCGGCACCAACGACGAACAGCGTGAAACCGCCGACATCGATCTGCCCTTCAGTGACACCGGTGCGATGCGTCTCAACCTTATGGACGAGAGCGCACATGTCGACGGCCGGCCATTTACGCGTATCCGACGCTTCGGTATCGCGCCCTCACTCGCGCTCGGGCTGTCTACGCCTACGACCTTTATCCTGTCCTATTACCACGAGACCGAAAACAACATTCCCGATCCCGGCATTCCCTTCCTCTTCGGCAAACCTGCACCCGTCAAGCACAATGTCTTTTATGGCCTGCCCGAAGACGATCGCTGGAAGACCGACGTCAATATCCTCACCGCGCGTTACAGCCACCGCTTCTCGGCCATCTCGATCACCGACAAGGCGCGCTACGGCTCCTATGACTACAATAACCCGATTACAGCGCCTCATTTCGGTACGGCCAATTGCTACCAAGACGCCTCCCCTTTCGCCGGCGCCCCACTATGCACCGGCGCGCCCCAGGACATTCCAGTCACCGCAACCAATCCACTGCTTCCTATCCCGGGGATGCCGCTCACCGACGTATATGTGACTCGCGACCGGCCGAGCTCGTCAGCCCATGTGCAAACATTGATGAATGAAATCGATGGCACCGCCCATTTTGACACGGATTCATGGCATCACACACTGGTCGGCGGCATCGAGATGGATCGCGAAGAAGCGGACGTGGTTCGCTTTGCCAACCAAGACAGCCAGATTGTCGCGGTACCGTTGCTCGATCCAAATCCCTTTGAAGCCTTTCCGGGACATCAGACGCAGATCACTCAACGTCCCAGCACTGTTGTCAGCACCATCGGCGTTTATGCGATCGATACAGTCGCAGTCTCTACGCATTGGAGTATGACCGCGGCGTTGCGCGAAGATCGCTTTGCCGCCCATTATCGCGAACCGAATACCAATACCCATTTCAATCATGTCGACTGGGTCTTCAATCCTCGCCTTGCGCTCATGTTTACGCCCGATCAGATCCAGAGCTACTACTTCTCTTATGGCACGTCGTATGATCCCTCGGCGGAAAACCTTTCGCTGTCTGCACGCACAGCCGATCTCGGACCGGAGAGAGATCGCACCTTTGAACTAGGAGGCAAGCAGAAAATCGCGCATGGCAAGCTATCGTTGACGGAGGCCGTATTCGACACGGAAATGACCAACGCTCGCATCGCCGATCCATTTAATCCAACCTTGCAGGCATTGGCCGGCCAGCTCACCGTGCGCGGTCTGGAACTGGATGCCGCTGGTCATATTACTCCACGTTGGGAAATACTCGCGGGCTACGCCTATCTTGATGGCAGCTCTGTCGGCCTGTTCGGCGCTGGTGCGCATGGCCCCATCCCCAATACTGCGCGTGATCAAGCCAACATTTGGACAACATACGCCTTTAGTGCGGACTGGGAAGGTGGACTTGGTGCAAATTACATTAGCCGCCGCGCCGCCTTCAAGAATACCACGGGCGACGCAGTCGTGCCCGGCTACGTCACGTTTGACACCTTGATTTCCTATAAACTCAGCCGACACCTCACCTTGCGCCTCAACGGCTACAATCTGCTTGATACGCATTACTACGCAAACGTCTACTATGTGAGTGCGGCAGAGAACCACGTGGTCCCGGGCGCTGGCCGAACGTTCGCAGTGACACTAGCCGTGGCTTTGTGATGCTTGTGCACCTTCCTGCCGTTTTGAGCCTCGACGAACTGGCCATAATACGCGTGGCTCTGGCTGACGCCCCATGGGCGGACGGACGGCTAACTGCTGGGCATCAGTCCGCTCGAGCCAAACGCAATCTCCAACTTCCTGAAGAGTGCCAAACGGCGCGCACTTTAGCAGAACTCGTGCTCCGTGCGCTGGAGCGCAACGGTCAGTTCATGGCCGCGGCCTTGCCCCGTCATGTTTTTCCTCCCTTATTCAATCGCTACAACGAAGGCATGGAGTTTCGCCTTCATGTGGATAATGCAATTCGTTATCGGCACGACAGTGCACATCGCCTACGTACCGACGTCTCCGCAACGATCTTTCTGTCGAATAGCTCAGACTACGATGGTGGAGAGCTCGTAATCGAAGATACCTATGGGACCCACACGGTAAAGTTACCTGCCGGCGATATGGTTCTGTATCCCGCGACGAGTCTACACCGGGTGACCGCGGTTACCCGTGGACGTCGGGACGCTGCGTTTCTCTGGGTTCAGAGCATGGTTCAGGATGACAGTGAGCGGACGCTGCTGTTCAACCTGGACCGCGCAATTCAGGATCTTGCGCACGTCACCCCCGCACAGAGCAGCGCCCTTTTGCAGTTGACTGCATGCTACCACAATCTCGTGCGCAAATGGGCACAGATGTGACCTCTCTCCGGCTTTGGCGCATGGCTGCACTATCAATGATGTGCGAAGAGCAGCGCAAATCTGCTCTTACTGGAAAAGACGCCACACTCTGGATCCGGGCTGCAGCCGAAAGTGGAGTGTGCGTAGCCCAGCTACTTTTGGGTCGCATGCTGCTCGCTGGCGTCGGTGTGGCCAAAGACGAAGCCGCCGCTAAGTTCTGGTTTGAGCGTGCGGCACACGCCGGTGATCCGGACGCGCGCAATATGTTGGGTCGATGCTATGAAAGTGGCTGGGGTACACTCCGGGATCCCGTCGAGGCAGCCAGGCATTACGCGATTTCTGCCCAGTTCGGCTGCACCTGGGCGCAATATAATCTTGGCCATCTTTATCTTAATGGCATTGGCGTGCGACGCCACCCGCCCGCCGCCTATCTACTGTATCTCCAGGCCGCACAACATGGTCATGAGCGCGCAATGAACCTTGTCGGTCGCTGCCACGAACAGGGCTGGGGCTGTGCAATGGATCGCATGCAAGCAAGGCGTTGGTATAAGAAATCTGCCCAGTGTGGCTATTTTCGAGGAGCATACAACTTTGCAAGCATTCTCGTAGAAGATGGGTGCCTTGCTGGAGCCATTTACTGGTTCAGTCGAGCAATAGGAGGCGCCCCGGAGCCTACGCGCACATTTATGCTCAGTTCACTTTCGTGCTCCGACCAACCTCTGATTCAAGCACTGGCAAGCAACCTATCCAAATAACC
>JAGWRJ010000875.1 GCA_028869725.1 Alphaproteobacteria bacterium
ACAGTGACGTTCGGATCCGCGCGCTTGCCGGTCGCGTCGCATGAAAGTGGATCTGGTTGATAAGAACCATTTCGCTGATTTGTTTGTAACCATGGTTGCAATCCCACGTGTCCTGGCCTAGGGAGGGGTCTGATGCCGGAGGGGGCAGGATCCTACGCTAAGGCCTTTTCGGCCACCTGTATTCGCCGGTGAGGAGGATATGGGCCCAACCGAGTGGCGAGGTGTGCGCCAGAAGGTTTGGCGAGCAGTCCAGGCCTTCGCGTCGGCGGCCAGCGACGGCCTGGCCGAGATGTTTGGTGTTCCAGTAGATGACGATCGCGGCGAGGAGGTTCAGCCCGGCCATGCGGAAGTGCTGGCCTTCGGAGGTGCGATCGCGGATTTCACCCTGGCGGCCGATGCGCAGGGCGTTCTTCAGCGCGTGGTGGGCCTCGCCCTTGTTGAGACCGATCTGGGCGCGGCGCTGCATGTCGGCATCGAGCAGCCAGTCGATGATGAAGAGCGTCCGTTCGACCCGTCCGATTTCCCGCAAGGCGACCGCCAGTTCATGCTGTCTGGGATAGGATGCAAACTTCCGCAGGAGTTGGCTCGGCGGCATGGCCCCTGACGCCATGGTCGCCACGCTGCGCAGGATATCCGGCCAGTTCGCGGCGATGAGACGGTCTCTGATCTTGCCGCCGATCAGCCCTTTCAGCTCTTTCAGGCAGGCGGGGGGATCGAAGAGGTAGAGGCGCTTGGATGGCAGGTCGCGGATGCGGGGGATGAACTGGAATCCCAACAGCGCGGTGACGGCGAAGACGTGGTCGGTGAAGCCGCCGGTATCGGCATATTGCTCGCGGATCTTCTGTCCGGCATCGGTCATCAGCAGGCCATCGAGGATGTAGGGCGCTTCGTTCACGGTGGCCGGGATGGTCTGTGTGGCGAAGGGACCGAACTGGTCGGAGACATGGGTGTAGGCCTTCAGCCCGGGCTCATGGCCGTATTTGGCGTTGATCAGGTTCATCGCCTCGCCCTGGCGTGTCGTCGGGAAGAACTGCCCGTCGCTCGATGCGGTCTGTCCGGCGCCCCAGAACTGCGCCATCGGCAGTGCCGACTGCCCATCGATCACCATGGCCAGGGCGCGGGCCATCGCCTCGCTTTCGACATGCCATCGCGACAGGCGGGAAAGCTGGAAGAAGTCGTGCGTGTTCGTGGCCCCGGCCATTTTGCTGAGGCCGAGATTCAGCCCCTCGGCAAGCAACACGTTCAGCAGGCCGATCCGGTCCTTGCACGGCGCGCCGGTGCGCAGATGGGTAAAGGCCTCGGTGAAGCCAACCTCCGCATCCACTTCGAGCAGGAGATCGGTGACCCTGACTTCCGGCAGGCGGCCATAGAGATCGAGCACCAAGGCGTCGGCCTCCTCGGGAACCGCCGCAGTCAGCCGGTCGATTTTCAAGGTGCCGTCCTCGATGGAACCTCCCGGTATGGCCCCGGCCTTTGCCGCACGCGCCAGGCGATGCAGGGCATCAGCCATTCGGGCTTTGCGGTCGGCCAGCCAGGTTTCCGGCTCGAACGGCATGGCCAGCCTCGGCGTGGCGCGGGCAACCTCGACCGGGATCAGCGCCGCCTTCAGGTCGCCATACCGCCGCGAATGTGCGAGCCAGATATCACCGGAGCGGAAGGCCTCGCGCAGATGGAACAGGACTGCAACCTCCCAGAGTCGGCTTGCCTCGTCGGCCTCCGCATTCAGATGCCGCAACCATTTCGAACCCCGTCGAAGGAATGTCATCGGCAGGACCGCCGCTGTCGCCGTGCCCGCGATGATCGCACTTGCCGCCAGCAGCGGCTCCGCCACGGGCGCGGCGCAGATGTCGAGTACCCGCAGCATGCGCGGCGCATAACGCCGGAAGCGATGATATCCGTGACCGACATGCGCCAGCGGATCGGCGGCAAACGTGTCGGTCAGTTGGGCGGCCGTGGCGACAAGCCCCTTGAGGGATATCCAACCGCCGGCATTGCCGACGGCCTCTTCGAGGGAGGCCCGATCCTCATGCGCTTCGAGGAGCGCCGCTCCCAATGTCTTGAAGGATTGCAGGGTGTCCTTCAGCGCCGATTTGGCATCGTCCATCCGGGCGTCACATCGTGATTTCGCCTCGCGCCAGGTCTTGCCGATGATCCGGTCATGGGTCTCGACGACAGCGTCAGCAATGGCGCTGCGCCATTCCAGTGCGCAGACCGCAAGGATGGCGAGGCGGCGGTCACCCGAGATATCTCTCAGATCACCCGCGAAGTATCGCTCTCCCTGACGACGAAGGCGGGCAACGCGGTGCAGTGGCACATCCGCCAGAATGCCCCGGCCCAGATCCAAAGCCTGCAGGTATTCCAGGCGGTCCAGCAGACGGTTCATGTCGGCCGAGTTCTGCCCGACCTCGAACTGACGCAGCCAGACGAACCGCGTGACCGAGCCGCCCGCATTTTCGGTCAGCAGAGCATCGAGCCGCGTTCGCATGTCATCGTCCAGCCGACCGGCGATCCGGGCCTCGACCCGCCGTTCAGCCGCAACAAGCGCCTCGGCGCAAAGACGCTCGACAACCGTGATGCCGGGCAGGACCGTCCGGGTTGCCCGGCACTGCTCGACGAAGCGCCGCGCCAGATCTTCGTTCGACCGGGCGGTTTCGGTCGCATCGTCGAGCCAGATTTTCAGGTCGCGTGCCCCACGGCCCGCGAACATCTTGTAACCATAGATATCGCGCAAGGCGGCCATGTGCTCATGCCGAGTCTCCTCGCGCGCCGCATATCCGGCCAGATCGTCAGGCCTCATCCCAAGCTGCGCGGCCAGAAAGCGTGTGACTGCCAGCGGAATAACCTCGCCCGGCGCCAGCAGCCGGCCGGGATACCGCAGCGCGCAGAGTTGCAGGGCAAAGCCGAAGCGATTGTGGGGGCGGCGACGGGCATGGATGATCTCCAGATCGTCGTCTGCCAGCGTGTAGTGGCGCAGCATCGACGCTTCATCGGTCGGCAGGTCGAACAATGCCGCCCGTTGGCGGTCGGTCAGAATGCTGCGTCTTGGCATGGCAATCTTTCAGGAAATCGCGGTGGACGACCGTCCGTAAGGGGATCGCTCAGCGAACATGGGTCGAGGCGGCGGAGGACGGCAAGGAAGCTGCACGTCACTGCGTCTCGTATAGCTGGTACGATTTGATTCGCGCATGTGGCCCCTTATCCGTACACTCGCGGCATGACCGTAACCAAGATTGGCTATGCCCGCTGCTCCACCGACCGTCAGGATCTGACGGCGCAACGTGCGGCCCTTGCAGAGCTTGGGGTCACCGAAGATCGCATCTACACAGACCACGGCCTGACGGGCACGAACCGTGCCCGGCCCGGTCTCGACCAGGCCCTCGCCGCCGTGCGCGCAGGCGACGTGTTGGTCGTGCCGAAACTCGACCGCCTCGCGCGTTCGGTCCCGGATGCCCGGGCCATCGCGGATCAGTTGGAAAAGAAGGGCGTCAAGCTCGCCCTCGGCGCATCGGTCTATGATCCGGCCGACCCGATGGGAAAGATGTTCTTCAACATTCTGGCCACCTTCGCCGAGTTCGAGGCCGATCTCATCCGCATGCGTACCCGCGAGGGCATGGCCATCGCCCGCGCCAAGGGCAAACTTCGGGGAAAGCAGCCGAAACTCTCCGAAAAACAACAAAAAGAGCTGAGCCGGATGCACGCCTCCGGCGACTACTCCATCAGCGATCTCGCTGAGCTCTTCTCCGTCTCAAGACCAACCGTCTACAGAACGCTACAGCGAAAAGCGGCCCAAGCTACGCCTTAGCGTAGGATCCTGCCCCCTCCGGCATCAGACCCCAAATAGACCGCATAGGTGTCCCATGGAGGCGTAATGCCGAGGCTCCAAAGCAGGCGTCCGATTTCGCCCCGGTGATACCCGCGTGCAGCATGACATGCGTGACCATTTCCGCGTGGCTCATCATGCCCTTGTCTCCATCGGTGAAGGTGAAGGCGACCGGCTCGATCCGAAAAGCAGCTATGAGCGGGAGTATCTGGGGCACTACGTGGCCGTCGTGACGCGCCTGCTGAGCGAAAGCCGGCCCGATGAGGCCGAGCGGATCGCTCAGATCATTTCTGATGCTGTCGATGGGGTTATCCATAGTGCCGCGCGACGCGGCAGCCTGCGCCAGACGGACCTGCAATCGGAACTTGTCTCAGTGATCGTGCACTACGTCGCCGGTAGGGCTGGGCAAAAATCGGTTTGAAGGGCCCTGGGCGGATCGACATTAGCTGTAAATATTAAAAACCGGATAATTTTAAATACCGGATTTGTTTTTGTAAAGTTCCCACGCTTCTTCTATGATCACACCCTGCTGCACGCCCCGCCGCTTCGCCTCGTTGGCGATTTCGTCAGAAATCCCTGGCATGACCTTGGCATGCACCTGGCCGGTTCTCGGGCTCGGCTTTCTGCCGCGCCGCTTCTGCGGCTCCCGAGCGAAAAACCCGAGGTCCTCCCCTGCCCTGTCCGTCCTCTCGACGGCTTGGGCGCTTCTGTCCTTTTCGCGGCTCTTCAACCGTCCCAGATCGATGTTGAAAGGCTTGCCGTCGCTCATGTCATGCCTCCACGGCCAGGCGCTGATAAACCGCCTGAGCGAATTGTGCCGCGTTCTCGATCGCCCCGCCCATGTTGCCTTGCGCGGGCATCCCTCTAAGATCGCCCCCAAACTCGAAGAGGGCTGAGAAGGCGGATCGCTCCATCAGCGGCGGATCAATCAGGTCCACTCCCTGTTCGGACAACGATGCCGCGATCCCGCTGTGCTGCTTCGACCGAATGGCCTTCGTCATGGTGAAGACAACAGCGTGCGGAATCTTGCGGTCCAGCGCCTCTTCTTCCTCAGCGATCAGCTGAAGGGCACGAACCCCGATGGTTGCATCGAGGGTCGTCGCGCGCATGGGCGTGATTACCAGGTCGGCCTGGGAAATCGCGCGGGAAACCAGCCGTGATGCAACGCCCTCAAGGTCAACGATCACGATCTGGCCGTCTGTGTCGTGCTGCTTGATGGTCTTCACGATCTCGGACTCGCTGACGCTCGCCAAGACTCTGATCCGGTCGGGCAGGGGGCCCCGATCAGCCCACAGGGTGAGCGAACGGTTGGGGTCGCAGTCCAGCATGACGACACTTGCGCCGGCGTGGGCAAGCTCGGTTCCCAAGAGGATCGCGGTTGTTGACTTTCCGGCGCCGCCCTTTGGCGAGGCGATGACGACTGTCGGCATAGGCGCACCCCAGTATTATCTGGTATTTATACTAACCTGATTTCTATAATAATCCAATATCTGTTTTCACCGGATAACGGCCATGACGATTGAAGGGCCGCGCGTGTACGCTTGACGTCTCGCGTCGGGCCACCTATGTTCCTTGCAAATGATCCTGAGCTATCGCGACAAGAAGACGGAAGCCTTCGCCGCCGGTGAGTTTGTGAAGCCGTTCCAGGGCTTCGAAGAACAAGCGGCACGGCGGCTGTCGATCCTCAATGCTGCCCCGTCGCTCGATACGCTGCGCGCCTTGCCCAGCAATCGACTGGAAGCGATGCGGGGCGATAGGGCAGGGCAGTATTCCATCCGCGTCAACCAACAGTGGCGCATCTGCTTCGAGTGGCTGGACGGCCAGCCGGGGCCAAGCAACGTTGAGATAGTGGACTACCACTGACAAAAGGAGGTCAGGCCATGTTCATGAGAGCCGTACATCCCGGCGTGATCCTAAAGGGCGAGCTGGAGGACCTCGGCGTCACGCCCACAGAATTCGCACGCCAGATCGAGGTTCCGGCCAACCGCGTGAGCCAGATCATTGCTGGAAAGCGCTCGATCACGGGGGACACTGCCCTTCGCTTCGGACACTGGTTCGGGACGGAGCCGCAATTCTGGTTGAACCTTCAATCGCAATTCGAGCTGGCGTTGGCTG
>JAGWRJ010000876.1 GCA_028869725.1 Alphaproteobacteria bacterium
AATGCCTCATCGCGAATTGCGTACAGAGGTAAATCGATGTGCGTTCGCGGGCCGATCTCAACCCGTACGCATGTGTCCTTCGGCCGTTCAGGATTAAGGCGCCAGCCTTCTCTTACGCACAATGGACGGAGGGCATCTTCAACAAGTTTGAAATATGCCTTTGA
Source organism: Alphaproteobacteria bacterium (assembly GCA_028869725.1). Classification (GTDB taxonomy): domain Bacteria; phylum Pseudomonadota; class Alphaproteobacteria; order Micropepsales; family Micropepsaceae; genus Rhizomicrobium. Next base: position 165 of record JAGWRJ010000876.1, read on the forward strand.
TATAATCGCTGGCCGAACACTTCCTTTTGAAGCGAGGAAACCTATCGGAAGAAAGACCCCATCGTCCTGATCGATCTGCTGCGGGGGATTCTGCTGGCAGTCGTTCACGGTATGATAGGCAAAGCTACCTTGCAGCCTAAATTTGGGCTGAGGGAGTGTAGCGTTGCCAAGAGACTTCGCACGTGCACCTTCGAATAATTCGACCCGCGAGAGGTGACGTTCCCATTCCCTAAATGCGCTCCGAAGAGCTTCGCGAATCTTCTCTCGAGCGCGCCGCAGCGATTCATCGTCGCTTCTTGGCACTCTAAGCCTTTCTAGATAGCCGCCGTTCCCCGCGAAGACATTGTGGAGGTTCAGGTTTCCAACCATCTGGCGATCTCCATTGAATAAGCTGAAGTATACGATAGCCTGATTCGGGAACAAGAGACGAACGCTGGCGACCAACGATGATCAATGCTCTGTCACCTGCCTGGATTGTGCGAAGCATTAGCTTCCTTGTAATGCTCGCAGCATGGGCAAGTTTGTTGCGAGTTTCGCCGACCGAGGCATTTCACTTGTGGGCCCAGCGCGGGACTGTGATTGGGATAGTCAACGCCGTCATTTTCGCCCTAACGTTCCGCCCGATCTTTTTGGGTCTCTATAGGGTAACCCTCGCAAAATACTGGTGGTTTCCGCTCTTAGAGGGCAGGTGGGAGGGGGAGCTACACTCAAACTGGCCCAGAATTCGGGCGATGATGCTGGCAGCAAAAGGTGCGGCCCCTGCGTTCGATGCTCTAACGGACGAGCTGCCTAGCGGAAGCGAACAGATCACAAGACTGGAAGCGACCATCAAGTGCTCGATGTTCAGTATCGAGTTGGAAATTCGCATTCCCGGCACCGAGCGCGCGAGTCGGACTGTCTTTGTTAGGCCTCAATGGCGTAGGCCGGAGCCGCCGCAGATCACCTACGTCTACGATCAAATTGACCACGGCCAGGTGGCAGTGACCGATGCGCCGCGCCACCGGGGAGCTGCGGTTCTAACTTACGACGCCTCTACCGGGGAGCTTCGTGGTGAATACTGGACGAACCGGCAAGGCGCCAAAGGGCTCAATACTGCAGGGTCCCTCATACTTAGGCGAGCTTAAAACAACCGTCGTCCGACGTGTGCGCGTCGTTCCCCGCCCAGGCGATCCAATTCTCCATCTGTTGCCGCCTGAAGTCGGTCGCTCGGCCACTCTGCGAGATGGTGCATTTTCCACCTCCACGCGGAAAGCAGAAAACATAGGCGCGAGTGCTCGGAGAAGGATCGACATTCGAATGCGGCTCGGTGGTGCCATGGTGGTGCGACGAACGAAAAATGGCCGCCCTGGGTAGGACGACCATTCAACGTAACTGGACGATTTTGCTTCGTTATTTTGGTTGTGGGGAGAGGATTTGAACCTCTGACCTTCAGGTTATGAGATGACCAGGACCACCTACGCTCAGCTATCCCCTGGTACTCTCTGGCACGCTGTAGCACGATTATGTGCCGAATTTCAATATCTTAGCAGACGGTCGAGTTTTGACCGACTAAGATGGCATTCGGCTGGGAATGAGTTTGTCTGCTTACCTGGCGCTTACCCGGAGAAGGCCGAATGCCCAAGCTCTCAAAGCCGCTGATCACGGCGCTCAATCCGACGGACCAGGATGTCGTCGTATGGGACAGCAGCCTTTCCGGCTTCGGACTGCGAGCCAAGGCGTCGGGCGTCAAAACATTCGTCATCCAGTATCGCAATCGCAGCGGCCGTAGCCGGCGCTTGTCGCTGGGCAACCTCGGCAAGGTGACGCTCGATCAGGCGCGCAAGGAAGCGGTGAAGCTGTTGGGACAGGTGG
>JAGWRJ010000877.1 GCA_028869725.1 Alphaproteobacteria bacterium
CACCGTCCATAGGTGCTCCTCCAAGGAGGGCTCAGGATGGTCTGCCATGCGGGTGCCAGGCTTGGCCCGAAAGTTCTGGACAATAACCTCCTGGATGTGACCATGGCGCCGGTGGCTGTCGCGAATGGCAACCAATGCAGCCACCCGTTCGGCCCGCGTCTCGCCGATTCCAATCAAAATCCCGGTCGTGAGCGCGACCCGCATCCGGCCCGCAGCCTCGATGGCCTGGAGGCGGACCTCTGGGGCTTTATCCGGGGAACCATAATGAGGCCCCCCGGGGGCGCATAGACGCTCCGAGACCGTTTCTAGCATCAGTCCCATTGACGCTGAAACCGGCCGCAGCATGGTGTAATCAGCCTCGCTGAGCACACCGGGATTGAGGTGCGGTAATAGCCCCGTTTCTTTCAAGACCAATTCCGCCATTTCCCGAAGGTAGGACAGGGTCGTCGCATGCCCGAGTGCACCGAGCGCCGTACGTGCAGCTGCATAGCGGGCTTCAGGACGGTCACCGAGGGTGAACAAGGCCTCGCGGCAGCCCTTCTCGACTCCAGCCCGCGCAATCGCCAGAACCTCTTCCCCAGACAGGTAGGGCTTGCCCACTCGGCGCGGTGATGTGGCAAACGTGCAGTAATGGCAGACGTCCCGGCACAGCTTCGTCAGCGGGATGAATACCTTGCGCGAATAGGTGGCCCGCGCACCGTGGCCCTCTAACGTCAGAGCCTCGCTGCGCTCCAAGAGCGCAGCCATCGGCATGGACGCTAAAGCGCCCGATATATCGTCAACATTGCCCATATCGGTGAACGAGAATGACATTGTCACATCGCTTTCCGGGCCGCCGCTAATCCATCAATGGCCGTTAGCGGTTCGGCATGACCAGGCAATGCCGCAATAAAGGTCGACACCCCCATCTTTTCTAGTTCGCGCAACATCGCTGCAACCGTCGCGACAGGACCTGCTGTGGTATCGAAATCGGCGAGAAATTCCGTAAGCCCCAGTTCTTCCATAAGAGCAACGTTTCTGCCACCGACCACCACATGCTCGGTAGGATCGTAGCGGGATTGAAACTGTGCGATCTTACCACGAAACTGTCCCGGTACCGTGGCAAGTGCTTCAGGCGTGCGCAAGGCCATGGCATTGACCGCCATGAAAGCCTTCAAATCTGCAATCGCTTCATCATAGGTGGGGCGTACAGATGTGTAACTCATGACCCAAATGTCGATCTCTGCCGGATCGCGCCCGCACGCGGTTGCGGCAGAACGAACGGATGCGATCTTCGCCGCGAGATGGTGAAGATTGTTGGATCCCGTAAACAGAATTACGCCATCAGCCTGCTCGCCGGCCAGAGCAAGGGCTTTGGGTCCGAAAGCGGAATAATAGATAGGTACCTTACGGGGGAAACGCAGGGGCTTCACCGACGCATCGTTCCACTCGATCGCATCGCCTGCGAAGAGCCCTTTCAGAGCAGAAAATTCAGCTCGAATCTCAGATTGCGTTGCGGGAGGACGGCCGATAGCAAGCACCGTACTGCCACCGGTCGCTAACCCCAACGCGACCCTGCCACCACTTAAATCCTGGAGGGAGCAAAGCGCATTAGCTGTCACGAGGGGATGTCGAAGGAAAGGAGATGTCACCATCGGGGCGATGGTCGCATCCTTAGCCTCTAACGCAGCGAGCGTTAACGTCACATAGAGTTCGTGCCATCCGGCGGGTGAATCCCCTATGCCGATCACCTCGAAGCCATGACTGGATGCGCGCCGGATTTCCTCGCGGAACGCCGCGATATCCGAGCCCCAAAGACTACAAATGCCCAGCTTCATCTTCGCCCACTCTCCTGTAGCGCCCGTCCGCGAGCAGCAAGCACCGAGATGGAGCGCCGACCGGCAGGCATTTCTTGCAACTTTTTAGATGGCAGTGCGGTCACCCCCCTTTAACGCGAGAATGGCACGTGCTTCATCGGCACTCGCGACGCTGAGACCCAGCCCTTCGACAATCTGACGTGCCATCTTTACCTGCTGCGCGTTGGATTGGGCCAGCTGACCTTTGCTCGCCCACAACGAATCCTCCAGCCCGACCCGCACATTGCCGCCCATCGCGGCGGCCATCGCAATGGTCGGCATCTGCTTGGCACCCGCCCCTAGCACCGACCACTCGTATTGGTCGCCGAACAGCCTGTCCGCTGTACGCTTCATGTGCATCACGTCTTCGGGATGAGAACCGATGCCACCGAGAATTCCGAACACCGTCTGGACGAATAACGGAGGTTTGACAAGTCCACGCTCGAGAAAGTGCGACAAATTATAGAGATGGCTGGTATCGTAGCATTCAAACTCGAAGCGAGTGCCACTTTCCCCAAGTACAGTAAGCAACCGTTCGATATCAGCATAAGTATTCTTGAAAACTAAATCCCGCGAACCCTCTAAGGCCTTCGCTTCCCATTCATGCTTAAACTCCTTGTAGCGGTTCAGCATGGGAAATAGACCGAAATTCATACTACCCATGTTAAGGGAAGCTACTTCAGGTTGAAATTTGGCGGCCGGACGCATGCGCTCGTCGACCGTCATCCACGGAGCGCCCCCCGTGGTCAGATTCAGAACTGCGTCGCAGCGCTGCTTGATAACGCTCAAAAAAGGTTTGAATAGTTCCGGGTCCTGATCAGGTTGCCCGGTCTTCGGGTTGCGCGCATGCAAATGAATGATGGCAGCGCCAGCTTGCGCTGCCTCGATCGACGACTCCGCGATTTCCTCCGCAGTGACCGGCAAATAGGGCGACATGGAAGGTGTGTGGATCGACCCCGTGATCGCGCAGCTGATGATAACTTTTCCTTTTGCCATAGCGCTTAAATGCCTTCCTCAATGTCGAGAGGCACCTGGCCACAGCCCCCTCAGGTGCGCCATCTTTCTTCCGATAGGGCAATGTCCCTTATGCCAGAAGGCCCAGCTGTTTAGCCCGCATTACCGCCTGCGGGCGCCGGCGCACGCCTAGCTTATCGTAGATCTGCTGCATGTACCATTTGACCGTGCCTTCCGTCAGCCCTACCCGGTCCCCGATCTCCCGATTCCGCAGACCGGCGCTGACCATGCCTAAAATCTCGAGTTCACGGCTGACCAGCTTGCTGCCCAGTCCGTATTCCTCGTCCGCATCGACGTTTGGCGAGCCCCTGAACTCGGCGACCAGCCGGGCAGCGAACTGATCTACCGCGCTCTCAGGTACAGGCCCTTGGCCATAGGCTTCAACAATCAAAGAACCGATCGGATCGCCCTCGTCGACGAAAATTTGCGTCCAGCCCGCGGCCGCAGCGCGCCCGACCGCTTCACGCACAGCGCGTCGCGCTTCCGAGCGATCGCCATCCAATATCGCGATTTCTGCAAGCAACAACTCGAAGGCGACCGCAGAGCGAACCGCCCCGTTGTGGCGTACAAATTCGCTCCAACGCTTTGCCACCTTACGTGCGCGCGTTAAGCGATACGTCTGCATCTCTAGCCGCAGCCAGGCAATCGCGATGCTTTCGTGGCCACGGGTGGGACTCAATGTCGGGAAAGGCTCCGCGTCCGGCTCGATGCCGCCCGCAACGAATGCAGCCTGGGCCTCTTTGGGTTGACCCTTTTTGATCAAGATTCGCACCTGCTCGGCAATCGCGAAGGCACGTAAGCGGTCAAGGCCACATTCTAACGCAACCAGTTGCGCTTCATTCAATTCGTTTAGGGCACGATTTGTATCGCCATCGGCAGCAAGCAGGCGGGCGCGAACGAGATAGCCGGCTGACAACTGATCGACAAATCCCCACTGGCGGGCCAAACCCATGTGACCATCCACCAATTCGCGGGCACGTTCGAGATCGCCGCAATCGTAACAGAGTTCCGCAAGCGGTAACGCGGGCAGCGCGGCAAGTCCCGAGCCATTGCCCTGGATAGAACGGGCGAGCGCCAGCGATTCTTCAAGCATGCGCTTAGCCGTCGACACCTTTCCTTGAACCATCAAAGTTGGCGCGACCGAAGCCTTAAGCGCGATCGACGCGAAATCCGAACCGGGTCGGCTCAACGCTTTTCTGGTTTCAGCTTCGAGGCGCAGGATGTCGTGGAAATGATAAAGCTCCCTGCGCGCTGCCATAAGCTGCGCCAACAGCGAACAACTCAAATAAGGCTCATCATCGCCGAACTCGGCCAAGAGAGATTCCGCACGGCGTTCAACCTTGGGCATGTCGTCGCGCGCCGCGTCAAGCATAATGAGGCGGTGCTCAATGATCTGTCTGAGGTGCACAGCCTTACATTCGGACAAAATTCCCTCGTCCAGCCCCTTGGCGATGTAACTCTCAGCTGCAGCTATCAACTTTTCAGCCGATTTAAAAGCAAGACCCCGGATGCGACGCCAAGCCAAGGCGAGCAAAAGATTTGGGCGTTCAGCCATCAACGACCAAGGTAAATTCGTCGCTAGTTCGTCAATGCGATAAAGATACCCACAATAGATCAGCGGCTCGGCCAAGCTGTCTAGTTGATCGGTCAGGAATTCAGGATCATGTGCTCGTTCAGCGTGGGCAATCGCGCGTACCGGGTCACCCGAATCGGCAAAATGACAACTGGCGCGAACATGCAGCCGTTTCGCACGCGCTGGATCACGATCATAGAGGCGGCGCAGGATCAGACTGCGGAATAGCGGATGATAACGGTAGCTGCAGGTTTCGACGTCGACCATCTCGACAAACAACCCCGCCTCTTCCACCTTACCCAGCATACGGCGACTATCTTCCAGCCCCGTTACCGCGGCACAAGCAGCGGGGGTCATCTCTTCGAGTACCGCCGTATCGACGATAAAGTTACGGATAGCGAGGGGTTGCTGCGCCATAACCTCCTCTCCAAAATAATCAGCGTAGGCTCGCCACAATGCGGTGGGGGGCCGAGGAGAACTGACGTCGTCGGTCATCCATTCCCGGCACGATAGCGTATGTGCAATAGCGATCCCTGCAATCCAACCCTTTGTATCGTCATGCAGCTTTTGCAGCATCGCTGCATCAACGGGACCGACGCCGTTCAGTGCCATAAATTTAATGATTTCTGGCAGCGAAAATCTCAGATCATCAATTCCGACCTCTTGCAAAAAACCCAGCGCGCGCAGTCGTGCGACTGGTATTGCTGAGCGGCTGCGGGAGACGATAATGGACGTGAGCGAATCTCGCGCACTGGCAACGATCCTGGTCACCAGCGTCAAAACATCTTCGGGGAGATTTTCGGCATCATCGATCACCAGCACTGGCCGCACTGGTCGGCTGGTAACGAGATTGGCCAGCACTTCATCCACCGAGGACCGTGACTGCCGACTGGGCCATGCCAAGCCGGCCGCCTTGGCCCCTGCCGTCAGCGCCGCAATAAACTCGTCCACGTTCGAGATCCCGGCCCGGGCGGCGAGCC
>JAGWRJ010000878.1 GCA_028869725.1 Alphaproteobacteria bacterium
CCGGTTATCGGATGTCACCACTGATTACGACCCGTACTCAGGCATTCCACTGATGAGTGCAATTCCGGTTTCTCTGCACCCCATCAAACCCGATCTACATTAAAGCCTTGGGCCACTAACCAAGGCTGGCTCACGCGCGCTGCCATCACGCGCCTGCTCGCCTCATCTGCCTCGAAACACCGGCCGGCGCTTTTCACGGAAGGCCCGAAGGCCCTCAGCAAAATCCTCGCTTGCAGCGCATAGAAGCTGATTGCGATTTTCGATCGCCATCGCTGCTTCAAGGCTCGGCGCATCCACCGCCAGCCCCAGGCCCTCCTTCGTCATACGCAGTCCGATAGGCGATGTTGCGAGCATATCATCGATATAGGACTGGGCCAGCGATCCAAGCGCGTCATCCGAGACCACCTCTGAAACAAGGCCGGTTGCAAGTGCGCGGCGCGCATCAATGAACCGTCCGGTCATCATCAGTTCAGAAGCAACCGAAAGACCGACGACGCGTGGCAAGAAATAGCTCACACCCATATCGCAAGAAGACAGACCCAGGCGAATAAAGGCGGCGTTCATTTTCGCACTTTCACCAGCCAGGCGGATATCCGAGGCCAGCGCGAACGCAAAACCCCCACCTGACGCTGCACCGTGAATCAGTGCGATGATCGGCTGCGGACAACGGCGCATGCGCAGATAGACATCCGCGAGGTAGCCCTGAAAGCCGAAGCCCCCGCCAAACGGCGGCTCCTCACCGCCATGGGCCTTGATATCCAGTCCCGCACAAAATGCCCGGCCCGCACCACGCATAACCACGATCCGACACCCGCGGTCATGAAAGAGCCGACCAAAGTAATCTGAGAGCTCACCCACCATCTGGGTTGTGATGGCATTAAGCGCCTGCGGACGATTGAGGGTAAGCCAGTGCACATCCCCTGTAACCTCGACCGCGATCGTCTCGTACGCGTATGTCAACGACGCCTCCCGATTTGCCTTTAATCTTGTTATTGGCTGATCCGTGTCGTGGAGACCGGACCAGAGCCGGTGGCGCTAGGAACGAACCCGATCCTCATCGAAGGGCTGAGGGGCACCCGCCAGCCATTCCATGTTTCAGCGCCTGGCACCGCTCGCGCGCATCATATGCTGCGCGAGATCACTTCCTTCATGATTTCGGAGGTGCCGCCATAAATTCGCTGTACCCGGGCATCCCGCCACAACCTGGCAATGTTATACTCATTCATATACCCAGCGCCCCCATGAAGCTGGAGCGCAGCATCAACCACGCGCCACTGCAGTTCGGTGTGCCAGAGCTTTGCTGACGACGCCTCCGCCGCATCAAGCTTTCCTTCAATATGACGCTGTATTGCCCAATCAAGATGCGCCCACCCCACCTGAAGCTGAGCAGCCAGGTCCGCAAGCGTAAACTTCGTATTCTGAAATTCAAATACCGTTGTCCCGAAGGCGCGCCGTCCCTTGGTATAGGCAACTGCTTCATCGAAGGCGCGTTGAGCGCCAGCTTGTCCCGCAACGGCGATGGAAAGCCGCTCCTGCGGCAACTGACGCATGAGATAAGCGAAGCCCCGCCCCTCTTCTCCCAGAATATTGGCTTTGGGCACCCGCACATGGTCAAAGAAGAGCTCTGACGTATCGGCTGACTTCTGGCCAATCTTGTCGAGATTGCGGCCTCTCTTAAACCCGTCCCGATCGGCCTCTACCAAAACGAGCGAAATGCCACGGCTGCCGGCAGAAGGATCTGTCTTGGCTACGACTACGATAACATCGGCGTTTTGCCCGCTCGAAATGTAGGTCTTCGATCCGTTGACGACATAGTGGTCGCCATCTCGTACCGCCGTCGTGCGAATGGCCTGCAGGTCAGATCCGGTGTCCGGCTCTGTCATGGCCACGGCTGCGATCACGCGTCCGGCAACCATCTCGGGCAACCAGCGCTTCTTCTGTTCCTCCGAGCCGTAATTCACAAAGTAATCGACAATGATGTCTGACTGCAGCGAGATATTGACCGAACTTCCGGCGTAGGCGACCTCCTCGGTCACTACCGAGTTGAAGCGGAAATCAAGGCCGAGCCCGCCATACTGCTCTGGTACCTGAGGGCACAGAAGTCCAGCTTCACCGGCCTTCGCATAAAATGCGCGATCGACGATGCCGGCTTCTTCCCATTTTTCGAGTTCCGGCATCATCTCCCGATCCAGGAACTTGCGGACCTGGTCGCGGAACAACAAATGAGATTCGTCGTAGATGGAACGGCGGGTCGTATCGAGCATCACAAACCTTCTTCATAATCGTGCGCAAATACTGGCTCAACCACAACCCGTTACACCGCCGTCGACAGGAAGCACGACGCCTGTAACGTAGGCGCCGGCCCGTGAGCACAAAAAGACGGCAGCGCCGCCGATATCATCCTGCTCCCCGACCCGCCGCATCGGAATGGTCGCCAGTATGTCCTCCTCCATGCGGTCCAGCATCGGTGCCAGCATCTTGGAGGTGAACGCGCCGGGCGCAATCGCGTTTACCCTGATGTTATCCTTTACCAGCCGGGACGCAAGGACGCGGGTCATTTGATGCAGCCCGGACTTGGATACAGCGTAGGAGACTGCATCAAACACGGCCGACACATGCAATCCGTCAATCGACCCTATATTGACCACGGATGAGGGCGACTGCGCCGCCGCCCGCTTTTTGAGAAGTGGCAGCAGCGCTTGAGTAAGAAAAAACACAGACTTGAGGTTCAGGTCCATGACCTTGTCCCAGCCTGCCTCAGGAAAGCTCTCGATCGGCGCGCCCCATGTGGTGCCGGCATTGTTAACGAGTATGTCCAGTGCCGACTCTGTCTTTCCCAGATGGTCTGCCACGCGACGGATCTCTTCCAACCGGGAAATATCGGCCGGAAGTGGTACGCACGGGCCAAATTGCGCAAGTTCACTGGCCGTGGCGTCACAGGCCGCGGCCTTTCGCGACGTAACGTAAACTTTGGCACCGGCCTGCAGAAGGGCCGTGGCGATCATCTTGCCGATGCCGCTTGTTCCGCCGGTAACGAGGGCAACCTTGCCGTCAACTCGAAATAGCTGTTGGATTGAAGTCATCAGATTTCAAACACCGGGCTAAATCCGGTGCCCTTTTCAACGATACGCACGGCGTGCCGCCCGGCAAAATGCGCTGGGAAGACCAGTGCCCGGGTTTGTGCAGCTTCCTCAATTACGGCGCGGCGGGTTTTCCGCGCTGCCGAACCGTCTTCGCAAAATGCACTGTTCCACTCCGGATGAAGGATCTGCATCGGGCTGTGCATGATGTCGCCTACAAACATTGCCCGCTCACCGGCCGACTGCACGCGCAGAAACATGTGTCCCGGTGTGTGGCCAGGACCTGCGGCGAGCGTAAGCCCTTCCGCGATGACGTGCCCGGCCTCCACCAGTTCGTGACGGGCCAGATCCAGGATCGGCTGAACGCTGTCTTCGAAGACGTTCTGGTTCACGGCTCGGCCGCCTTCTGAGGCGTGCCCCAATGCAGGATCCCAATAGCTGCGATCTATCCGGGGTAGAATGTATTTCGCGTTGGCAAAGCTGGGCACCCATTGACCATCCACCTGCCGTGTATTCCAGCCCACATGGTCAATATGAAGGTGAGAACAGACGACAATGTCTATGTCCTCTGGTCTAAAGCCCGCCTTCTCCAGATTGGAGAGATAAGGAGTTCTGAGATTACTGAATATCGGAATGCCAGGGCGTGGCTTGTCATCACCTGAGCAGCTGTCAAAGAGTATTTTTTGACCACCTACTTCCAGAAGCCAGCTTTGCACATAGCCGACAATCATGTTCGAGCTGGGGTGATAGTGCTCCGGCACAATCTGGGAGACATTGGCATTGAATATGTCCTCACTGTAGTCCGGAAACAGGAATTGCGGGGGAGAAAACTCCCCCGCCCATTCCTCAATCCGATGAACAGTGATGTCGCCGACGCGGAATTTATCCATTGCTTCCAGGCGTGTCCGCGCCTGCCCCCCTTTAGAAGTCGTACCCCAACGTCACACCAAAGGTACGAGGCGGCATTAAGGTACCAACCCGGATGCTGCCATAGAGTGGCGCCGTAACGATGTCGTTTGCGAGTGCATATTGGTCAGTGAGGTTACGCACCCAGAGCGTCGCGGAAATATGGTCGTTTCCATCCGGAACAAACCGCACGAGCGCATTCACCAGCGCGTAGCCACCCTGCATCGCATCCTGGTTGTTGTATTCGTTGAAGTAGACCTTGTCCTGCCAGGTCATATCCGCATGAAGCTGGGCTGTTCCAAGCTTTGGCATTTGGATCGTGTAGGTGGCCCCGCCGCCGAACGAAAACTGCGGTGCGTTTGGGAGGGTATTACCCTTCAGGCTGATAAGGGCAGGGTTACTCGGGCAGGCCGGGTAAACCGGTCCCGGTGGGACACCCTGGCGATAGTATGAGGTGCAGAAGTTTGTAAACTCCGCATTGAGGTAGGTGCCATAGGCGTTGACTGTCAATGCATCCGTCGGGCTGGCGCTGACATCGAACTCGACGCCATAGTTGCGGGCGGCGGCTGCATTACGGGTCTCAACGATGCTCTGTGCATTCACAAAGCTGACCTGGAGGTCCTTGTAATCGTAGTAGAAGGCTGCGGTGTCGAACTGCAGGCGATCGTGCAAGGCACTGAGCTTCATGCCACCTTCATAGTCCCAGACATATTCGGGATTGATGACGGGGTTTTCGCTTCCGATATTGATGGTTCCGGATTTGAACCCGCGGGTAACAGTTGCATAGAAGTTCAGATTGTCGCTCGGCTGATATTGCAGCGTGAACTTGGGGGTAACAGCACCCCAGCCGCGGCTCTGATCGGTGGGCACATTGATGCCCTCAGCCTGGAATACGAAGGATCCGGTACCGGCTTTGTGTTCGTAATTGTAACGTGCGCCTGCCGTGACCTTGAGGTGCCGCATGAGCTTATAGGTACCCTGCACGTAGACGCCGTAGGCATTCGTGCTCGTCGCCCCAAGCTGACGATAGTACATATTGTCAAAATAGTTGGCAGGCAGGTTCGTGCCCAGAAGACCGTTGAAGTACACGGCGAGGTTCACCGTCGGCACGAGCACTTCACCGTTGAGCCGTTCGTGGAAGTACATGGCACCGGCCAGCAGTTCCAACCTCTTCCATACATAGTCAGCCGTAAATTCCTGGCTGAACGTCTGGCTGTGCTCGATGTAGTTGTTCTGACCGAACATCTCGACGTTCGACGCATCCAGATCGTCGCGGTTGAAGCGCTGGAAATTGCGGTAGGACGTGGTGGAGGTAAAGGTCAGCGCGCCAGGCGTCCATGTGACAATGGCGGTTGCACCTTCGCTCTCACGCCGATTGATAGGTTCCTGATCGGAGTAGATGTTACGCAGGTTGGGTGCTTTGCCCAGGCTGGCATAATAACCAAAGATGGTCTGCCCGCCCGGGAGATAGTTGAAGGCGAGCTTGTTCTCAGGGACGACCGTTGTACCAAAATAATGGAACGCGTAGTCGTGATCATGTTCGCGATAATATTCGCCGATCAGTTCAACATCGAGGTCCGATCTCGGCTTCCACTCGAGCGTTCCACGATAGGCCTGCGAACGGTGATCATCGACGGCAGCACCGGTGAAGAGATTCTTGCCATACCCGCCGCGGGACTGGATGTCCGTGGCAAGGCGACCCATCAGTGTACCGCTGTCATTAAGCGGACCGCTGACCGCGCCCTCGAAGCTGAAGAGATTGTAGTTGCCGGCCGTGACGTGGGCATA
>JAGWRJ010000879.1 GCA_028869725.1 Alphaproteobacteria bacterium
CAGTACGTCGTGATAATCATCGCCGCGGGCATATACGCTGATGGCAGCGCGGTCACGCTGCCCCTGAAGGGCGCGCGGATCATCGCCTGGTCCGTAATTGGCGCCGAGTACGATCGCGCTCTTTGCCTCTGGCCATAACGCCCGCGGTGAGCGTCGTCTGGCGAGATGCTCTGCCATCCAGGTCATGTCGCCGTGGCGGCCGAGTTCGATGAAGTGCTCGAGCCGGGCTGCGACCGATGGCGCCAGATCGGCCGTACTGAAGCCCACGGCATCGAAACCCTCCGCGAGTGCGCGGGCAACGATGGTGGTGCGCGGTTCAGATCTCGTCGAGTTCGCCATATTGCGCGGTCGGCGGCTGACCCGGGACGCGGTCAGCCAGCAGTGAGCGGAAGGAGGGGCGCGATTTCATGCGCACATACCACTCATTGGCTGCCGCAAAGTCCGCCCAGGGAACTTCGCCAAAGTAATCAAGAGCCGAAATGTGCGCGGCAATCGCAAGATCACCCAGCGTGCAGTCACGGCAGGTCAGATAGCCGTTGCGGTCCGCCATCTCGCCCAGATCCTTGAGTGCGAGCTTGAGAGCCTCGCGGCCCTCGCGGATGATATTCATGTCAGGTGTGCGCTTGGTCATCGCGCCAGTATACCGCTGGGCACCCTTTTCGAACACGATGCGGGCAGTGATCGAGGCCTGGAACGGGCCCATCGCCCAGTCCACAAGGCGCAGGGCCTCGGCGCGCACCCGTGCATCCTCGGGCACGAGCGGACGATCCGTATAGGTTCCTTCGAGATGATCCACGATCGCCCACAATCCTTCGCAGCGCGTGCCGTCGAGATCGACGAACACCGGCAGGTGCATTTGCGGATCTTCGGGGACGACCGGATCATAGGCGAGGCGCTTTTCGCCAATGAGAAGGCGGGCGAAGCGGGAGCGGGGGGCAAGTGTCAGATGAGTGAGGCGGCGCATGGGCGCAAACTAGGCCAAGCGCGGACCAGGAAAAAGCGGCAAATCGCTGCCGGCTAGTGCCGTACACAGGCATTGAGCCGGTCCCGGGTCACCCAGCCCATCCGCTCGAGGATGAGGCGGGTGCGCCAGCGCACAAAGGGGCCGGGGTGGTCTGCGCTCCAGCGTTCCGGATCCGGCAGAACCGCAACCAGCCGGGCGGCCTCATAGGGGGTCAGGCGTGCGGCGGAAGTGCCAAAATAGTTCCGTGCGGCCGCCTCCGCTCCGAAATTGCCGTGTCCCCAGTCGACCAGGTTGAGATAGGCGGTGAGGATACGCTGCTTGGGCCACAGGGCCTCCATCAATACGGTGATCCAGGCTTCAATGCCCTTGCGCACCCAGCTGCGCACCGGCAGAAGGAATATGGTGCGCGCCGTCTGCTGGCTGATGGTGGAGGCACCACGCAGCCGCGCGCCTTCGTCATGGGCCTTTATCGCCTGGTCAATCGACACCCAGTCGAAGCCGTGATGAAAACAGAAACGTTCATCTTCACTGGCAATGGCGGCCCGACCCAGCGCAGGCGCGACGTCGTCACCCACCCAGACATGGTGGAGGGGCCCGCCTGACAGAACCCGTAGCGCCATCTGCGGGGTGAAGGGGACCGGTACGAAGCGAAAGAGAA
>JAGWRJ010000880.1 GCA_028869725.1 Alphaproteobacteria bacterium
CTGATGCTGGATGAGATCGGCGACATGCCGATGCGCCTGCAGGTGAAGCTGCTGCGCGTACTGCAGGAGAACGTCATCCGCCCCGTGGGCGGCACCGACGCCCTCCCCGTCAACGTGCGCGTCATCTCCGCCACGCACCGCGACCTGCAGCAGCTGATGACTCAGGGACAGTTCCGCGAGGACCTCTACTACCGCCTCAACGTGGTGCACATCGAGATGCCCCCGTTGAACCGCCGGCGCGAGGACATCCCCCTGCTCGTCGCGCATTTCCTGGCGACGATGGCCAAGGAGACCGCCCAGCGCAAGATCTACGCTCCCGAAGCGGTCGAGCTCCTCGCCACCGCCGACTGGCCCGGGAACATCCGCCAGCTGCAGAACGTCGTGCGCCAGAACGTCGCGCTCTCCCAGACCCCCATCATTCCGGTGGAGCTCGTGCAGCAGTCCCTGGGCGGCTCGCCGGGGCGCCTGCCCTCCTTCGATGAGGCGCGGGACGAGTTCACCCGCAGCTACCTGTCACAGATTCTGCAGATCACCGGTGGTAATGTGAGCCAGGCGGCGCGGCTGGCGAAGCGCAACAGGACGGACTTCTACAAGCTCCTGGCGCGGCATCAGTTGACGCCGGAAGAGTTCAAACAGCGGTAAACCCCACCCCGCGCGTCCGTCCCGGCCGCCGGGAGTCGGCGGGTGGATAAATGTGCGAAGTCGATTCCGGCACAGCGCGCGGGCGGGCGCTTATTCATACTGCGCGCATGCGATCAGCACAACCGATTGACCGGCGTTCCCCGGGGAACTTCCGGCTGCCAGGCATTGCGAGCTAACGGAATATGCCCGTTAACGTCAAAGGGCTGATTGTCGTTCTCTTTTTGAGCGCGCTAGTCTTCGCGCTCGGCAAGCGCACCGCGCTCCACTTCATGGAGGAAGAGGATTTCAAGCGGCGACGCAACATCTGGCTGATCCTGAGCGCGGCTGCCTTCCTGAGCCAGAGCTTCTGGCTGTTTTCGCTGGTGGCGGTGCCGATCCTGTACTGGGGCGGGAAGAAGGACACCCATCCCCTGGCGTTCTATCTCCTGCTGATGAACGTCATTCCTGCCATTCCCGTGCCGATTCCTACGAACGGTCTCGGGATCAACCAATTGTTCAACCTCGATATCTTACGCCTGCTGTCATTGTGCGTGCTGGTGCCGACGGCATGGCGCATCCACAAATCCCCCGACCCGAATCGAATCCACGGGGTGCGTGGCATGGATTTACTGGTGCTCGGTTTCGGCGCCCTCAAAGTCGCGCTGTACGTGCCCCCGGACCTGCCCAACCACGTCATTCTCCACACCTCGTTCACCAACAATGTGCGAGACGCCCTCCTCTACCTCATCGATATCTATGTCCTTTATTACGTCGCCAGCCGCTCCGCCTCCAGTACCCGGGTAATCCGGGATGCGCTCGCGGCATTCTGTCTGTCCTGCACGATCATGGCATGCGTCGCCCTATTCGAAACCCTCAAGCACTGGCTGCTCTACAC
>JAGWRJ010000881.1 GCA_028869725.1 Alphaproteobacteria bacterium
GGTGCTGAGGCAGGTGGTCATGTGCGCGGGATGCGCGCGCGGAACGAACTTTTGCCGGAGGTAGTGGCTGCTGTACCGGTTCCGGTTCTTGCCGCCGGCGGCATTGCTGATGGACAGGCTGTGGCAGAGGCGCTTGGTCTTGGAGCACAGGGGGCGCTGATCGGCACCGCGTTTCTGGCGACCGAGGAATCCTTCGCCCACGACTACCACAAGGCGCGGATTGTCGAGGCGCCCGCGGGCATCACCGTCCGCACCAAGGCCTTTCATGTGAACTGGCCGGCTGGCGCCGATGTGCGGGTATTGCCCAACTCGGTCACCGAAGGCCGCAAGGGCGATCCTTTTTCCGGCAAACGCGCCGTGATCGGACAGGAAGGCAGCCGCTCGATCTGGCTCTTCAGTACCGATTCTCCCTTGCGCGACATGACCGGAGAGTTCGAGGCGATGGCGCTCTATGCGGGCGAAGGCGCAGGCATGATCACGAAGGTGGTTCCTGCCGCCCAGCGCCTGAAGCAAATCCAGAGCGAAGCTGAGGCGGTGCTTGGGGCGAACGCCGCGCCTGCCGCGAAGACGCCTGCGCGCGCGCAGAGCGAAGCTGCATCGCCCGTATGCTACGCAAACCAGAGCGATGATGCCTATGCAGGCTTCGCACCCCGCGCAGAACTGATCGCGTTTCTCAACGAACTCCTCGAAGCCGAGCGCGCCGGAGCCCGCATTGCCGCGCGCACAGCCGCCGATGCTCAGGTGCAAAGCCTCGTGGCGCTGATGCAGGACGTCCGGCGTGATGAGGCACACTGGTGTTCTATGCTGCTCGGCTGGATCAAGGCGCTGGATGGTACCCCGAGCCCGCGTGTCGGCGCCTTCTATGGCAAATGTCTGGCGATTACGGACCTCAGTGAGCGGGCGCGCTTCATCAATCGCGGCCAGGGCTGGGTGGTGCGCAAACTGAAGGACATGCTGCCCAGGATCCGTGACGATGCGCTCCATGCCGATCTTCTGGCCATGCAGCGCGCTCATGACGACAATATCCGCCGCACCGAGATGGTGCTTGGCGACGAGGCGCCTACCCCGTAAGGCTGATCATCACCCCAGCAGATAGTCGCGCAGCGCCACCGCCTGGTTGTGTTCGGTATCGCGCGCCGAATAGAGCAGGGTGACCGGCCCCTTGTGCAGAAGCTGGCGCAGCGTCTCTACGGTTTGCGGCATGGCGTCGAGTTCGCTCCTGTAGCGCGTGCAGAATTGCCGCCAGCGTGCAGGGTCGTGCGCAAACCAGCGCCTCAGCACGGTACTGGGAGCGATCTCCTTCAGCCAGATCACATCGGCAAGCTCTTCCTTGCGAAGGCCGCGCGGCCAGATGCGATCAACCAGCACACGTGTGCCGTCACCTCTGGCCCTGGGTTCATAGACGCGTTTGATCGAGAGCTTTGTCATGGCCTCACCTCGCTCTTGGCTCCCCCGTCAGCCAGGCTGACAGGCGGGGCAGGTGCTGCGTCGGGGCGACTATACCGCAGCACATCCCGATCCGGAGCCCATGCGGGGCGCGCCATCGCGCCCGTCGCGTCAGCTCAGGAACTTGAGCGCCCGCGCGCGGTCCTGCTCCTCGCGTGCTGTCCGCGCCCGCACCCGCAAAAGATCGCGCTGCGCCACCAGTCCCACGAGCTGGCCGGTTTTCGGATCGACGATCGGCGCCCGCCCGATATCGGCCGCCACCATCCGGTCGGCCAGTGTTCCTGCGAGCTCGTCTGCGTAGCCGACGAAAAGGTTGCGTTCATCGGCGTGGTCGCGCAGCGTGTCTGACTCTTCCCACCCTTCGCGCGTCCAGCGCAAAACGTCCGAACGTGACACCAGTCCCAATACCTGATTGCATTCGTCGACGATGGGATAGCTTTTGTGGCGCACATCCTCCGGCATGGAATCGAAGAACGCCACCGCCTCGGAAATGCGCAGCGATGCAGCCAGAGTATCGACCGGCTTGGCCATGATGTCCTGCACGCGCATGACGTCAAACGGATCGACGGAATATTCATAGAAAAGATGCTGGCCGCGCCGGGCCAGACGCTCGGTGAGGATCGAGCGGCGCATGGTCAGCACCGTGGTAGCAAAAGAGGCCACACAGGCCACGAGTACTGCCGGCATGACATGAAGGTCGCCGGTAAGTTCGACTGCGAACACCGTGGCCGTCAGCGGCGCGCGCATGGTGCCGCCCAGCACGGCCGACATCGCCACCAACGCCCAAAAACCCGCATCGCCGAAGGGAAGGATATGGGCTTCGATCGCGCCCAGAGCGCCACCCATCATGAGGAGCGGTGCCAGTACGCCACCGGACGTTCCAGACGACAGTGCCGCGATCCACACCACCGCCTTGCCGATCAGCAGCGAGGCCGCGGCCGGAATGGCAACCTGCCCGGAGATCAGCGCCTGGATGTTGCCATAGCCGACGCCCAGAACAGCAGGATCGTACCAGCCGCCAAGTCCGACCACGATGCCGCCAAGCGCCGGCCACCACATCCAGTGCACCGGCAGCTTGTGGAAGAGATCTTCGACACTATAGAGCGTCATTGACATAAGGACGGACTGCAGACCGGCGATGATGCCGATCAGGGCACAGAGCGCGAGGCCCCACCATGGCATTACGGGCGCGCCGGTATGGGGAAAGAGCGGCCAGGCGCCAACCAGCCAGGGACGCCAGGCAGCTGCTACCGCTGCCGAAATCGCCACCGGCACGAAACTGCGCGGTTTCCATTCGAAGAGCATGACCTCGACGGCGAGCAGCACGGCAGCTACGGGCGTGCCAAAAATTGCCGTCATGCCGGCCGCTGCACCGGCAACCAGCAGGGTTTTGCGTTCGGCGGAACTGAGGTCGAAGAACTGTGCAAAGAGGGAGCCGAGCGCACCGCCGGTCATGATGATCGGCCCTTCCGCACCAAACGGGCCACCGGTTCCGATCGCGATCGCCGACGACAACGGCTTCAGGAACGCGACTTTGGGCGCGATGCGGCTCTCGCCGATCAGGATCGCTTCCAGCGCTTCGGGAATGCCATGCCCACGGATCTTGTCCGAGCCATAGCGCGCCATGATGCCCACGATGATGCCGCCTGCCACCGGGATGATGATCGACAGCGGACCAAGCTTCATCTGCGCAAGGTTGTAGGGCCCGGTCGAGAAAATGTGGGAATAGGCAAGGTTGGTGACGAAGGCGATCAGCTTCAGAAGCGCCCAGGCCGAGGCGGCGCCAAAGGTGCCTGTCACAAGGGCCATGGCCGACAGCACGAGAATGCGTGGATCCGCACTGAAGTCCCGGAGCCTGTCCGGACCCGGTGCGGTAAAACTGGGTTTTTTCATGATCTTGCGAAAAGGAGGTTGGCGGGCGCACTTATATCGTGACGCGATATAAAAGCAATGGCTGCCGGCGGCTCTACAGCGCGAAAGATCCCGGCTTCCGGGGATGCGATGGGCCGGTGATCCCTTTTGGGAACCTGGCCCCTTGGGCCGAGTGGGCCGCCAGAGGCAGCCTTTGGTCCGCCCGTTGCCAGCGGGGCCGCCGGTTTCTACGCTTCGCCCGAAGCCGTGCCCCAAGAGCTGTCATGCCGACTGCGAAGCCCACACTGCGCCAGGCCCTGCCGCGCGATCTTGGTGTCGTCGAAGACATCGTGCGCGCGGCCTATAGCCGTTACATCGCCCGCATCGGCCGCAAGCCCGCGCCCATGCTTGACGACTATGCCGCGCTGATTGCGCAAGGACGTGTCACCCTCGCCGAGATCGAGGGCGCAGCTGAAGCCATTGTGGTGCTGATCCCTGAGGCCGACACAATGCTCCTCGACAACATCGCTGTTGCGCCGGCCTTTCAGGGACAGGGCCTTGGCCGATATCTCCTTGCCCATGCCGAAACCGAAGCGGTGAAGACGGGCTTTTGCGCCATCCGGCTCTATACGCACGAGGCGATGCACGAAAATATCGCCCTTTATAAGCGCGTGGGCTATGTGGAGACGCATCGGGCCGAAGAAAAGGGAATGCACCGGATCTACATGCGCAAGGAGCTTGGCGCGGAACCGATCCCGTGACCGAAAAGCCCGGAACGTGATCGTGGTGCCCGTCGGGCAGGACGCACCGCGCATGCCGCAAGACAGGCCCTGACGCCCACATGCGCCAACAGGCATGCGCCTTGCGCAAAAGGATCCGGAGACAGGACATGCTCATCATCATGGGAACCATCCGCCTTCCAGCCGAAAATCTTTCCAGAGCGCGGCCGGTCATGCAGGACATGGTGGAACGCAGCCGCGCCGAAAAGGGCTGTCTTGGCTATGCCTATGCGGAAGACGTACTGGAGGCAGGGCTTATTCATGTCAACGAAGTGTGGGCGGATCAGGCGGCTCTGGACCGCCATTTTGCCTCCGCCCATCTTGCCGCCTGGCGTGCGTCGTGGTCCGCGCTTGGCATCAGCGATCGCCAGCTTGTTCTCTACGAGGCAGCTGCGTCGCGACCTGTCTGATCGCAGAGGAAGATCGTTGAGTGGCGGCCGCAGCCGGCGCGGCCGTCGCAGGACTTAC
>JAGWRJ010000882.1 GCA_028869725.1 Alphaproteobacteria bacterium
GAACGTTGAAATCGAATATCAGCGCAACATGGAACGCTATCAATTCCTGCGCTGGGGCCAGCAGGCATTCGCAAATTTCCGCGTGGTGCCGCCCGGGACCGGCATTTGCCACCAGGTCAATCTCGAGTATCTCGCGCAGACGGTTTGGACGCGCAAAAGAAAGGAAGGCAAGAAAACCATCGAATACGCGTTCCCGGATACGCTGGTCGGCACCGACAGCCATACGACCATGGTGAATGGTCTGTCGGTTCTGGGTTGGGGTGTGGGCGGCATCGAAGCTGAAGCGGCCATGCTGGGCCAGCCGATCTCGATGCTCATTCCCGAAGTCATCGGCTTCAAGGTTTCTGGAAAGCTGCGGGAAGGCGTCACCGCCACCGATCTGGTGCTTACCGTCACGCAGATGCTGCGCAAGAAAGGCGTGGTCGGAAAATTCGTCGAATTCTACGGTCCAGGTCTTGACGACATGGCGCTGGAGGATCGCGCGACCATAGCCAACATGGCGCCGGAATATGGCGCGACCTGCGGGTTTTTCCCGATCGATGCAGAAACGGTCCGGTACCTTAAAGCGACCGGCCGCAAACCACAGCGTGTCGCGCTGGTAGAAAAATATGCGAAGGCGCAAGGTCTTTTTCGCACGAAGAAGTCGCCGGATCCGGTGTTCACCGACACGCTTTCGCTCGACCTTTCGAAAGTGGAGCCGAGCCTTGCCGGTCCACGCCGGCCACAGGACCGCGTCGCGCTTTCTGATGCGGCGGCCGAATTTGCGGCCGCGCTCATCGATACCTTCAAGAAGGAAGATGAAGCCAATCGCCGCGTGAAAGTGGAAGGTACGGAATATTCCATCGGCCATGGCGATATTGTGATCGCTGCGATTACAAGCTGCACCAACACGTCCAATCCGAATGTGATGATCGGCGCTGGCTTGCTTGCCCGCAACGCCGTGAGGCGCGGCTTGGCCGTGCAGCCCTGGGTGAAGACGTCGCTCGCGCCGGGATCGCAGGTGGTGACTGACTATCTCAAGAAGGCCAAGCTCGACACGGCACTCAACAAGCTCGGCTTTGATCTCGTGGGATACGGCTGCACCACCTGCATTGGCAATTCCGGTCCGCTTCCCGACACCATCGCAACAGCAGTAACGGATGGTGATCTCGTCGTTGGCGCGGTCTTGTCGGGCAACCGCAATTTCGAGGGCCGCGTGCATCAACAAGTGCGCGCAAACTATCTCGCCTCGCCCATGCTCGTCGTGGCTTACGCGCTCGCTGGTTCGATGAACGTCAATCTGACGAAGGATCCTGTCGGCTATGACAAGAACAACGAACCGGTCTATCTGCAGGACATCTGGCCATCACCCAGGGAGATTGCCGATACCATCCGCAAGGCGGTCACGCCCGCGTCCTTCCGCAAGCGCTACGCAAATGTATTCGCGGGCGATGCGCATTGGAAGAAAGTGAAAGTAAAGAAGGGCCAGACCTATCAATGGGATATCGGCTCGACTTATGTGAAGAACCCGCCCTATTTCGAAGGCATGAACGTCAAACCTGTGCCAGTGGCAGACGTGACGGGCGCGCGTATCCTCGCGCTCTTCGGCGATTCCATCACCACTGACCACATCTCTCCTGCCGGTTCGATCAAAGCATCATCACCAGCAGGTGTCTATCTGCAGGAGCATCAAGTCCGCCAGCAGGACTTCAACTCTTATGGATCGCGGCGCGGCAATCACGA
>JAGWRJ010000883.1 GCA_028869725.1 Alphaproteobacteria bacterium
CATTGCGTACGGCTCTGTCCTTCAAATCCAGACCGTCTCTATCAACAGAACCACTGCGGCATCTACCGTCTCGACCGCCCGGGCACGACCTGGGAACGCATTGGTACGAATATGCCAAAGAAGGTCGGCGATATCGGCTTTCCGATGGTGGTGCATCCGCGCGACGACAGCACTGCTTGGGTGTTTCCCATGGACGGCACCACGGTGTGGCCACGCACCAGCCCCGAGGGCAGGCCTGCGGTCTACGTTACGAAGAACGCAGGCAGGACCTGGCAGCGCCAGTCGACTGGACTTCCCGATCGGGGCTGGTGGACCGTCAAGCGTCAGGCGATGACAAGCGACAAAGAGGACCCTGTTGGACTTTATTTTGGCACGACGAGCGGTGAGATCTGGATGAGCCGCAACGAGGGCCAGGACTGGGAAAACCTGGCGCTCCATCTTCCGGAAATATATGCGCTGGAAGCCGCGCAGCTTTCATGAAGGTCCTCATTCCAAGCCCGCTTTTATCCTATACCGGCGCACACGAAGTCGATGCACATGGTTCAACCATGACCGAACTGCTCAGCGATCTTGATCGTCGCTTCCCGGGCTTGCGCTTTCGCATGGTTGACGAGCAAGACCGCATGCGCCGGCATATACGCTTTTTCGTCAATGGCGAGCAGACCTTCGACATGAATTATCGCTTCAGTCCCGGCGACGAGGTGCAGATTGTCCAGGCGCTCAGTGGCGGCTAGCTCACAGCCGGCAGGACAAGCCGCGCCTCGAGCCCGCCCAGATCACTTGTCGCCAGTTCGATGCTGCCGCCGTACAGCTTGGCGATGTCGCGTGCAATCGCCAGCCCAAGACCACTGCCTGGTACACTTTCATCAAGGCGCTCGCCACGCTCACCCACTCGGGCCCGCTCTTGCGGGGTCAAGCCGGGCCCGTCATCGGCGATGGCAATAACAAGTGTCTTGCGGCCCTGCAGCGCGGCGCGCACGCGTACCTGCGAGTGCGCCCACTTGCAGGCATTATCCATCAGATTGCCGGCCATTTCCTCAAGGTCCTGGCGTTCGCCCCGAAAGCTCAGAGTATCCGGGCAGTAGACGGCAATCTCAACACCACGGTCACTATGAATGCGACGCAGTACGCGGCCCAGATCGCCAAGAACCGGGGCAACCGGTGAAGACACCCCCAGGACGGCTTGGGCACCAGCGGCGCGTGCGCGCATCAGATGGTGGTCGATATGCCTGCGCATGACCTCAACCTGGCGCATCATAGCGTCGGCGAGAGGCCCGGGATTAGCTGCGGCTTCGCTTGCAAGAACCGATAAGGGAGTTTTGAGCGCATGGGCAAGATTGGAGGCATGGGTGCGCGCCCGGGCCACGACCTCAGTGGAATGCTCGATCAAGCCGTTCAGCTCTTCTGCAAGCGGAGCAAGCTCGGCGGGATAGCGCCCCTCCAGACGGCGCGCCTTGCCATCGCGAATACGTGCGAGCGCGAACGACAGTTTACGCAGCGGTTTGAGGCCAACACGGACCTGTATGAAGACCGCTCCAATGAGGCCTGCGCCCAGAAGCACGAACGCCTCGAACACCATCCGGTTAAACCGGGCAACATCGCCTTCCAGATCGCCCAGATCGCCGGCTACAAGAAAGATGAACGTGCGTGAGGGCTCCTTCTGCCCTGTTGCCGGGAAAATCACCTTTCGCTCCGCAAAGCGTACAGGTCGCCCATAAGGACCGATGCTGTTGCCATAGAGGGTAGGATCGTGCGTACGTCGTGCAGTACGCCCTGCCCCCGGCCTGATCGCGGAATCGAACAGCGAGCGGGAAATCCGCGCCCGGGCAAGATCTGGTTGGCCAGCATCGTCCGGTACGATCTCCCAGTAAGACCCGGAATAGATCCGTTCAAATCTGGGGTCCTTGAACCGCCCCTGCAGGGATACCTGACCATCCGCAGTCAGTGTCGCCGCTGCGATCATGCTGCCGAGATCAGCGGCAAGTCTTTCGTCGAACTCGTCCTGTACCGCGGCCCGAAACACGCCCGACAGAACAAGGCCACCGATCAAAAGCCCGGCAATCGTCCAGACCGCAGCGGCTGCAATCAGGCGTGCCGCAAGCGAATTGAACTTCAGACGCGGTAGCCTCAGGACGCCGCCGATCTCCTGCAGCGTTCTGTGTAGCCGTTCCTTGAAGCTGGCGGTGCTCATGCCGTCTCCGGGATTGCGCGGCACATTGGAGTAGGACGGCCCCTCATTGTGCGCGCGGCGCATCCGGATCATCCAGACAATAGCCGAGGCCGCGCACCGTCTGGATTGTGTCGGGCCCTAGCTTCTTGCGCAGTCTTCCGACAAAAACCTCGATGGTATTCGAATCGCGGTCGAAATCCTGATCGTAGAGATGCTCGATGAGTTCGCTGCGGCTCACCACCCGTCCCTTGTGATGCGCAAGATAGGAGATGAGCCGGTACTCGAGACTGGTTAGCTTGACCGGATTGCCATCATAACTGACCCGGCTCGAGCGGGTATCGACGTGCAACTTGCCGATCTCGATCTCGGCGGATGCGTGACCGGCCGACCGGCGCAGCACCGCTCGCAGACGTGCCAGCAGTTCCTCGGTATGAAACGGCTTGGCCAGATAATCATCGGCGCCCGCATCAAACCCGGCCACCTTGTCGCTCCAGCGATCGCGCGCCGTCAGGATGAGGACCGGCATGGTGCGCCCGCTCTTGCGCCATTTTTCCAGAACCGTGACGCCGTCCATCTTCGGCAGCCCAAGATCAAGCACAACCGCGTCATAAGGTTCGGTGTCCCCCAGAAAATGGGCCTCCTCGCCATCGGCTGCGCTGTCCACCGCGTACCCCGCGTCACTCAGCGCCTTGACCAGAAGGGGCTGCAGGTCCCGGTCATCCTCAACGACTAGAATACGCATGCAATGGTCTCGGTTCTGGTTCAGCGATGATGCCGGTTTTGAGGTCCGCGGTCATGGTGACCTTCGCGCGGATGGTATTCACGGGGGCCAGGAGGCTCGGGACGCGGACCATGAACTCTGCCACGCACAGCCCCGCTTCGAGCTTCGGTATCGTACCAGACCATGTGTCCCTGCGGCGTTAACCATTTGAGACGGTAATGCAGATGCCCGTCCTGACCACGGTATGGCCCTTGCGCATCATAAAAGGTTCCTGGATGGGACTGGCGAAACCCGGGCAGGATCTGGTCGAGGCGCTGGGGCGGAGCCCTGCCATGGCCGTGCGCCAGGCTCGCCGCAGGCAGCGACACCAGAATGCACAAAAGGAGGGTTTGCGGGCGCATGCAGCCATCTAACGAAGCCCGCCTGAATGGGCGATGAACGCAGCTTTCAGGCGCGGTTCAGCCTTGGACGCCTAGTCTTTCAAGGTTCGGGACGGATAGCAGGCCTAGCCGCCCCGTCCGGTCCGCAGCCAGGCGGTCTTGCCCCTCAACGCCTTGCAAGCGGATCAAGACACAGGCCCGCACGATGCTCCCCCCCTCGTGCGGGCTTTCGTGTCGCCGTCAGGCCGCTGCCGACGACAGAGCAGCACGACCACGTCGCCTCAGATATTCGGCTTCATTTGCGCCAAGGATCCGCGCTGTCAATTGTGCTGCGAATTCGAGTGAATCTTCAGCAGGAGTGACCGTATCCGGGCTGGCTTCACGCATCACTCGCAGCAATTCTTCATTGTAGGTGCGCATCTCGCGCTCTGTTTCCTCTTGGGCCGCGTCCAGTGCTGCCGAGACCGAAACCGCCGCGGCAAAGGGTCGGCAGCCTACAATGAGATCAGCATATCGCAGGGCCCGCTGCCGCTTCTCGTCGGATGCTGGCCGTGCCAGATCCGGCACGCGCGGCCCGCCGCTGAAACTCGCCCGATGTGTCGGCAACGCTCCAAGAATTTCCCGGCTACTGCGCTCGAGCAGGCCCTGAAGGGATTCAGCCGCCGTGGCGCGGGCCTTGACCAGACGCTGGCCCCACTTTCCATGGCGCCGTACCTCAACTTCCTTGACGAGCCCCATCGACAGTTCGGCGAAGCCTGCTATGGCGGTGCTGAGATCATCAGGGTCGAAGAGCGGGTGCTTGGCACTGCAGATGGTAGACAGATAGCTGTCCATCTCTCCCAGCAGGAGTTCGCCGACAAGACCCATGTCGGTCGCCGAGATCAGCGTATCGCCCTGCTGGCGCGAGACAAAGCAGGGCAGGCGCAGCGCCTCCCAGGGACGGGAAAGGCGGTACATGGTAATGACCGCAACATATGGCGCAGAATCCGCCACGCGGGCGACAACGCGCTCATAAAGATCCCGCAGCTCAAGCAGAATGGGTTCGCTGAGGCTCGGCAATGGTCGGGGAATGAGTTTCTGCAGTTCGATCACCTCCGGTCCGATCGCAAGCAGCCGGGCCATTTCTTCAGCGTCAGCCAGGGTGGCTTCGCTGCCCAACCGGGCCTTGGCGTGGGCGCGGCCAGCCTTGTCGAGCACCGCCGTCGACATTGCGGCAGCAGACGCGAGCCAGAATTCACCGGCCCTTGCGAGCGCACCCTCTGCATCCAGCGAGACGAGGGCCGCCTGACAATCGCGCATATAGGCGGCGGTGGCCTCCGGCAGCAGTGTTTGCTCGAGCCAGTTCCAGACCGGGATAATGCTTTCGCGCGAGATCTCGCCCTGGACTTTTGACCGGCGCGGGCCGGAGATGAAGAGATCTTCGAAAGGTCGGCAGAACAGTCGGCGTGGCGACGCCACCCGTGAGCCTTCTGCGCCACGCAGGGACGGCCGCAAGGAATCGAGAATCACCTCATGCGGCAGTGCCCGGCCGCCCGACAGCCGGTCGACCTCAACAGCCTTGGCCAAGCGCTGCGCCACCGGCGCAGGAAGGCCGGACAGCAGGCGCTCGAGAACTTGCACCTTTTGCGGTGCGATCATGGTCGCAGTCTTCCTGGGCCTGCGCGGCCCCCCCGATGGTCACCGACGCGTCAGGCATACTGGTTAACCCGGTTTCCGTTAACGTCGCGTTGAATACCGGCACGATGGCCACGGCCGGATCGCTCGTTTATCGTCGGGGTGGGCTGAACGGCCTTGCGGATGTCAATCACGGGGCGGCAGGTGCGACCGAGCGACTTCAGACGCTGGCGAAAGGGCCTCAAACTATCCCAGCAGGAGGCCGCCGACGCCCTCGGGCTAAAGCGGCGGGTGGTCCAGTATTATGAAAAAGGCGAGCGCGACGGCGAACCGGTGGAGATTCCCAAAGCCGTCCGCCTGGCCTGTTATGCCCTCGCCGAAGGCGTTTACGACTATCACGGCCCCCACGATTAACCTTGGTTAATGCGCGTGGTGATGCAGGATCTCGTCATAGAGACCGGTGTCGTATGCAAGGCCGGCCGGGGTCAGAGTGATCTGGCGCGGCCATTCGGCCCGCGCCAGAGCCTTGCGTTCCAGCGCATTCCAGACCTTGTCATTGAACAGGCCGGTTGCATCGCGCCCGGCCACTGTCGCATCTCCCAGATGGAAGTGATCGCCATGGGCATTGGGAAAGACATGTATTGTCATCTCACCCTCCCCAGGTCCGGCCATCGCGGCCTGGGGAAGGCGGGCCAGGGCCTGTAGCAGCGTCAGCGTGCGCAGCTGCAGAGGATTGAGTTTGAGAGGATTGGTCCGTGGCGGCATAACGTTCTCCGGTTCAATGCGTATAGTCGGCAATAGGACTATATTTCAAGGAGGCTCACCTTATGGCCGCGTTGCTTGACGACATCAGGGTCATCGATTTCGGACGCTACATCGCCGGGCCGTACTGCTCGGCCCTGCTTGCCGATTTCGGAGCCGAGGTCATCCG
>JAGWRJ010000884.1 GCA_028869725.1 Alphaproteobacteria bacterium
CTGACGCTTTGTCCCCGCGTACGTAGTGCCCTGCGCGCCTCTTTCAGGCGCTGTTCCAGAAAGGCGCGATGTTCGTCCAGATGTTCAGCCTCGGCGCCTTCGGCGGTGGCAAGAAGATCCTTCACCTCCTTCAATGCGCGCGGCAAGGTCAGCCAGGGTACGCTGTCATCAGCACAAAGAAGCCGCTCGGCAAGTTTGCGCGCCTGCGCGGCACGGGTTCTGCCCTCAAGGAGATCGGGCCGTTCTATATAGAGAAGGCGTTTGCCCAGCTGGCGCAGGCGCGGATCCGAGAGCTCTTTGAGGAGCTGGCCGCGATCTTCCCATGGGCTTTCATGAAACCGTTCGAGAAGCCGCTGATCGCGGCTTGAGGTGAAACCGTCATAGATCTGCTCCTCGACAAAGGCGGACGACACGCGCGGGGCAAAGCGGGCCTCATAGGCACGGATGAGCCGCCCCCGAAACCCTGCATCCGACGTGATGAAGGCTGCCCGCCGTTCGAGTTCGGCGGGCGCGATGGCAGCGGCTGAGGTCCAGCCATGGGCCGTGGGGTAGTCCATCAGGATGGGGCCGGCATTGGCCTTGATGACCCGAAGCGGCCGTGGTTGCTGATCAAGGCGCAGAGCAAGATCGTCCTCGTCGAGGGCAGCAAGCTCCTGGGGTGCGATGGCAAGATCATAGGTATAGACGCTTGCGCTGTTTTCCTGACTTGTGCCGAGCGCAGTCAGCGTCCAGCCATAGGCCTTGGCGTAATAGCTCTCAAAGGCGCAGAACATCGGTTCCCGGGTCATGATGTCGATCGCACTAGCCCGTGTGCCACCGCGCAAGCTGGCCGACCACAGATCGGGCGCGCGTGCGCGGATCAGGCGCGCAAGATGGATCGTGGCTTCGACATCGCCCAGGGCGTCATGGGCCCTTTCGTGTGCAAAGCCGTTGGCCGGAGCAAGCCGGTCGAGCTTGAACTGAGGCTGGCCCTTCTCATTCAGGGGCAGGGCAAGGACATTGGGCGCAACAAGTGCAGAGACCTGCACCATACGCATCAGATCGGCGCGGGCATTGCCGGTGCGATTGGTCAGATAAGGATCGTGCAGGGTCTGGTAGAAAGCCTGACGCAAAATCTGCTCGTCGAAGCCAAGCGAGTTGTAGCCGATGAAGATCGCAGGAGACCAGGACGCGAGCTTGCCGCGGATCCTGCGCACCATCTCGTAGTGGCTGGGATAACTTTGATCATCCAGTTGCCCGGCCTTGATCTGTGTGACCCGCATCGCCCCTGGTGCCGGAACGATGTGGGGTTGCAGGCGGCAGCGGATCTCGAAGCGGTCCAGTTCCTCAAGATTGCTGTTGGTGCGGATGGCCGCAAATTGAAGAATCTGATCGAAGGCAGGCAGGATACCGGTCGTCTCGGTGTCGTAGAAGACGAGGCCAGGCACGCTCACCGTTCTTGCTGACACGCACGATCTCCCTGCCATCGGTACGCCGACTCTATCGTGTGCGGCACGCCAAGGAAAACTACTGAGGGCACAGATCTATTCACTCTCTCTCAGACGTGGTTTTGCCCAAGGTGGACGCGGCATCACCGGCAGGACCCCACGTGTCGCAGGTTCTCCTGCCAGGAGCGACGGACTATGGTTTTCTGGCTGGGTGTGGCCCGCCCAGCATCGCTGCGAACTCATGTACGGGGATGGCCTCGACGCCCTCGGCTCTTGGATAGCGTTCTTCTCCGGAATAGACGACGAAGGATCGTTCGGGCTTCAGATCTTCGCGGGCATGGTGAAATCCCTTGTCGAGTGCAGGCCTTAAGACTGCGCTTGATGTCAACAGCCCAAAGCTTTTCGCCTGGCATCTCAAGCACGAGGTCGATTTCGGCGTCAGCGGAGGTACGATAGAAGCTCGCGTTCACGCGCTCGGGCGCGGCTTTCAGCAGGTTCTCGATTACGAAACCTTCCTAGCTTCCACCCGCGACCGGATGGCCGAGCACCGCGTCGCGGGTCTTAAGGCCCAGGAGTGCATGGACGATGCCGCTGTCGCGCACCTAAGCCTTCGGCGACTTGATGAGACGCTTGCCGACATTGCAGCGGTCGGGGGCAGGCGCCGCACAAGCAGAAGATCGACCAGCAAGTCGAGATAACGGGCGACGGTCTTGCCATCGACGCTGAGCCCACCTGCGAGCTGCGCCGCATTCAATATCCCGCTCTGCATATGGGCGAGCATGGTCCAGAAGTGGCGCAGCGTCTTCGCTGATATGCGCGGACCGAGCTGCGGGATGTCGCGTTCCAGATAGGTGCGGATGAAATTCTCGCGCCAGATGGCGCTCCCCTCGTCGGTCTCGGCAAGAAAACTGTCGGGTGTCAATGGCATTCGGAATGTCCCCAGATGTGGCAAGGCAAAATTCCCCAGTTTGGTTCGGGTCTCAGCCGTGAGGGAGATGAGCACCTCCGGCTTTTGGCGGTCGCCCACGTCGCTTGAGCGTGGCTGGAACCGACAAGGGGTGGTGCGCGGGCCGTGAACGAACGTTTTCTGGCACAAGGTCCGCGTGTTCGCGTAGGCGGTAGGATGAGCCCTCGATCTGGATGACCACTGCGTGATGAAGAAGGCGGTCCAGGAGCGCGGTGGCGACCACATGATCGGCGAAGATCTCACCCCACTCGGCAAAGCCGCGATTGGAGGTGAGGATCATGGCGCCTTTTTCGTAGCGGGCGTTGACCAGCTGGAAGAACAGATTACCACCGCCTGCGATGACCGGCAGATAACCGATTTCATCAACGATGAGCAGCGCGAAGCGGCAAAAGTAGCGGATGCGCTCGCGCAACGTGCCTTCACGCTCCGCCTTGGCCAAGCTGGCCACGACATCGGCCAGGGAACCAAAGAACACAGTGCGACCGGCTTTCACCGCCTCAAGGCCCAGAGCCAGGCTGAGATGGGTTTTGCCCGTACCTGGCGGACCTATCAGATGGACTGTCTCGGCGCGATCAATGAACTGCAATCCCGCAAGCGCCATGATCCGGTTCTTGTC
>JAGWRJ010000885.1 GCA_028869725.1 Alphaproteobacteria bacterium
ACCTCGAGCATGGCACCGACCAAGGTTTGCTTCGGCAGCGGCTGCCCCATCAGTCGGCCACGCTCCAGTTCCCGGTCTACCAGCGCCCGGGCCATATTGAACTCGGAGACATCACTGACCATCGGCAACAGCAGCCGCAGTACCCGCCCGGCCGAGGCCGCAAGCAGCGCCCTAACCTGGTAGCGCAGCAGCGCTGGGCGATCGAGAGCAATACGGATTGCCCGCCAGCCGAGTGCCGGATTCTCCTCCCGCTCCCAGCGCCCATAAGGCAAAATCTTGTCGCCCCCCAGATCGAGCGCCCGAAACGTCACCGGACGGTCGCGTGCGGCTTCAAGAATGCTTTTGTAGAAGGCGATCTGATCGCCCAGGCGGGGCATGGTCTGACCGATCATGAATTGCAGCTCTGTCCGAAACAGACCGACACCGTCGGCCCCGGACTCAGCCAGATGCGGCATATCAAGGAGGAGGCCGGCATTCATCATCAGGGAGATCGGTACGCCGTCGCGGGTGACCGCCGGCAAATCGCGCACCTTGGCTATTTCAGCAAAACGCTGAGCCATCAGTGTCTGGCGGGCACGAAACGCAGTGACGATTTCAGCAGGAGGGCGCAAATGGATTTCACCGGTTTCTCCGTCCACCGCGATCGTGTCACCGGCACGAGCACCATCGGTCACGCCGGCGACACCACCGACCACAGGAATCCGCATCGCCCGTGCGACGATCGCTACATGTGACGTCGTCGCCGCATCTTCGAGAATCAGGCCCACCACTCCAACCCGGCCATAATCGAGAAGCTCGGCAGGTCCTAACGCGCGCGCAACCAGTACTGCGTCAGCTGGCAGATTTACCCACTCTCCCTGCTTTCCCAGATGTCGCTGCAGGCGACGATGCAGGTCATCAAGATCGTGCAGTCGCTCGCGTAAAATGGGGTCGCTGGCACGGGCAATGCGCAGGCGCAATTCATCTTGCACGCGCTCGACAGCGGCTTCGGCGGTCAGCCCGGTGTCCACCGCATCGCGCAATCGATGCTGCCAGCCCTGATCCAGCGCGAACAGGCGATAGGCTTCGATTACCTCCCGACTCTCTCCAGTCAGATCAAGTTCACTCGACTCGAGCATCTCATCGACCGATGCACGTAGCGAGTCGAGCGCTTGATCCAGCCGTGTGATTTCCGCGGCCGGATCATCGGCAATCATGCGATCCACACGAACGCGAGGCTCATGCAACACCACATGGCCGACTGCAACGCCTTCCGACAGGCCATCACCTTTGAAGGCACGCGGCCGATCCGCTCGCAGTTCTGGTTCGTCGAGTTCAGCGATATCAAACAGTGCGCCATGCGCAACCACTTCAGCCAGAACCATGGCCACAGTCTGGAGCGCTTCGACTTCTTCTTCGTCGTATTGCCGCGCCGCCCGGTTCTGCACCGTCAAGACACCATAGACCTGGCCACCCCGCACGATCGGTACACCAAGGAAAGAACGGTATGGATCCTCACCTGTTTCAGGACGATAGGCGAACCGTGGATGCTCGACCGCATTGGACAGGTTGATTGGTTCGGCTGCATCTGCAACCAGTCCTACAAGTCCCTCCCCCCAGCGCATGCGGGTACGGTGTACGGCGGCGCGGTTAAGACCCTCTGTGGCGAAAAGCTCAAGCCAGTTGCCCGCGCGGCGCAAATAGATCGAACAGACTTCTGCCACCATATTTGCGGCTATGACCATGACTAGCTTGTCGAGGCGAACCTGCGCGCTCGCCTGCTCGGCCATGATCTCGCGCAGGCGCCGGAGGAGAATGCGCGGGCTGCCTGCTGCTACCATTCAAGCCGCTCCGCCATGCATCATCCCGCATCCAACCCATAAGCCGAATGCAGCGCACGCACTGCCAATTCAACATACTCTTCGGATATCAGAACGGAGACCTTGATCTCGGACGTCGAGATAACCTGGATGTTGATACCCTTCTCCGAAAGAGTGCGGAACATGGTCTGTGCAACGCCGGGATGGGCGCGCATGCCGATGCCGATGATGGAAACTTTGGCCACATTGTCATCAGCAATGATATCTCTATAGCCAATGATATCGCGGGCCTTTTCGATGGCATCAAGCGCCTGCGGCAGCTCCGAGCGCGATACCGTGAAGGTCAGGTCCGTCTTTTTGCCGTCAGCGGAGACGTTCTGCACGATCATGTCGACATTGACACCCGCATCGGCCAGCGGACCGAAAATGGAGGCGGCAATTCCGGGCTGATCGGAAATGCGATGCAGGGTGATCTTGGCTTCGTCACGCGAATAGGCGATGCCGGTAACCGGTTTTTTTTCCACGATGGCGTCCTCGTCGCACAGGAGCGTGCCTCCGGCCGCGGCATCGAATGTCGACAACACGCGGACGGGCACACGATACAGCATGGCAATCTCGACTGAGCGGGTCTGCAGCACTTTGGCGCCCAGCGAGGCCATTTCCAACATTTCCTCGAAGGCTACGCGCTGCAAGCGTTGTGCCTTCGAGACAATCCGCGGATCGGTAGTATAGACCCCATCCACGTCTGTGTAGATGTCACAGCGGTCGGCTTCGAGCGCGGCCGCAATCGCCACGGCCGAGGTGTCGGATCCACCACGACCCAAGGTGGAAACCCGGTGGTCCGGTGCGATGCCCTGAAAACCGGCTATCACGGCAACCTGACCTTGGGCCAGACGCTCGCGCAACAGCGTTGGATCGATATGCTCGATCCGGGCTGAACCATGCATGGCGCTGGTTTCGATCGGGATCTGCCAGCCCAGCCAGGAGCGCGCCGGCACCCCAATTGCTCCCAGGGCGACGGCTGTCAGTCCGGCCGTAATCTGTTCGCCGGCGGCCACTACGACGTCGTATTCACGGGCATCGTGAAGCGGCGACAGCGCGCGGGTCAAGCCGACCAGCT
>JAGWRJ010000886.1 GCA_028869725.1 Alphaproteobacteria bacterium
CAAGATCATCGCGGTCAATGTGGGACATGCGGATACGCCGACGATCCGTGCTTTCCTTGCCGCCCATCATGCGAAGACCCTTGGGGTGTGGCGCGATACCGGTCAAGTGTTCATCCGCGGGTTTGATGCCTATGGCCTGCCAACGTCCGTTCTGATCGACCCGTCGGGGCGGGAGATTGCGCGCATCGTGGGTACCGCCAACTGGGATGCGCCCGCGGCCATCGGCTATTTCCGCCATCTGCTCGCAGCATTGGGCCGGCCCTTGAGCTGACGGTTGGATCAGAGCGACCGGGCCAGGGGCCTGCGTAGAGGGGTTGCGCAGAAAGCCGCCTGCCAGGATGGAGGACAGGGGGGAGCGAGGAACGGCGTCGTCCGCCTACCGTCGGCTGTGGCGGGCACGATCTTCTGCCTGCTTTAGGATCTTTATTGCTGCTGCGCCGTCGGGCACGCGCCGCACGAGGGCGAGGCTCTCCGGGCGGGCAAAGCCGTGGCGGACCACATGCTCAAGCAAGCCCATGAGCGGAGCGAAATAGTCCGCCGTGTCGACAAGGATGATGGGTTTGGCCTGCACGCCCAGCTGGGCTTCCGTCAGGACCTCGAAAAACTCGTCCAGAGTGCCGAACCCGCCGGGTAGCAGGACAAAGGCCTGAGAGATGGCGAGCATGCGCCGCTTGCGGCTTTGCAGGTCCTGCGTGAGTTCCAGGCTCTCGCCATGACTCATGGGACGCTCGCGCTGCTGCAGGAACTCAGGCAGTACGCCGTGGACCGGTTGCCCTAGAGCCCGTACCGCGCGGGCGGCCTCTCCCATCAGACCGACATCGCCGCCGCCGAACACCAGCGACCAGCGGGCCGCCGCGATCCTGTGACCAAGATCCCGGGCAGCGGCCACGAAGAGTGGATTGTCGCCTGTGGAGGAGCCGCAAAAGACACAGACGGTGAAGAAAGCATCCTGGGGGGGCTGGGCAGGCACGGTCATGACGGTCCAGGCTTTCGAGATCGGCAGTGGCCGGCGGACGTGCTCGGGCCCTTGAGCTGCGAAAGGTTGCGGTCTGGCGTTTTGCTACGTAAACGACGCCGACAGGAGGTTAGCCGTGCGCCGTCCATTCGTCATCCTGGCTGCCATTGCCGTTCTTGCCTTTCTTGCCGGCTATCTGACCTTTGCCGGCGGTAACATGGGAAACTGACCGATGCCCCGTTCACTGGTTGAAGAAGGAAACGGCACCGCACAGGTCGATCCCTTGTGGCGGCTGATGCCCTATTTGTGGCCGAAGGGGCGAGCCGACCTGCGGCTGCGCGTGCTGGTATCCCTCGTCTGCCTGGTCCTTGCCATTCTTGCCACCGCCACGTTCCCGGTGGTGATGCGCTATGTCACTGACGCGCTGGCCAAGAGCCCGGCGCAGATCGCACTCAGTTCGGCGCTGGGACTGATTGGCGCTTATGTGGTGGCACGCATCCTGATGCAGGCGTTTGCTCAGCTGCGCGATGGCGTCTTCGCCAAGGTTCAGTATCACGCCATGCGCGAAGTGGGAGTTTCGACCTTCGCTCATGTTCATACGCTGTCTTTGCGCTTTCATCTGGAGCGCAAGACCGGAGGACTGTCGCGTGTCATTGAACGGGGTACCAAGGGCATCGACACGCTTCTGTCCTTCGCGCTGTTCAATATTTTCCCGACGCTGTTTCAGCTTCTGATTTTCTGCGCGATTCTGGTCACCACGCTCAATGTCTGGATCGCTCTTGTTACCTTCGCGATGGTGGTCGCGTATGGGTGGTTCACTCTCGCGGTGACGCGCTGGCGCATTCAGTTCCGCCGCGAGATGAACCAGTCCGACCAGGAAGCCAACACCAAGGCGGTTGACAGCCTTCTGAATTACGAGACGGTCAAGTACTTCAACAACGAGGCGCACGAAACCCGCAGGTTCGATCGCTCTATGGAGAAGTACGCCCGCGCCTCGATTGCCTCGCAGACCTCGCTGTCGATCCTCAATACGGGCCAGGCAATCATCGTTTCTCTCGGCATGGGGGCGGTGATGGCGATGACGGCGTTCGGCATCAAGTACGGTCGCTTCACCGTCGGCGATTTTGTGATGGCTAACGCCATCCTGATGCAGCTTTATATGCCGCTCAACCTGCTGGGAACCGTCTATCGCGAAATCACGCAGGCCCTGGTCGACATGGATGCCATGTTCCGGCTGTTGCATCAGCCCCAGGAAGTTGTCGATGCGCCCGATGCCCGCCCGCTTGCGATCAGCGGAGGCGAAATCGAGTTTGATCAGGTCGTATTTGCCTATGAGCCCGCGCGCACCATCCTGAAAGGAATCAGCTTCAAGGTCCCCGCCGGCAAGACGGTTGCGGTGGTGGGGCCGTCGGGCGCTGGAAAGTCCACCATCAGCCGCATCCTCTATCGCTTTTACGATATCAAGAGCGGTGCGGTGCGCATTGACGGACAGGATATCCGCATGGTCACGCAGGCGTCGCTACGCCAGGCCATCGGCATCGTTCCGCAGGACACCGTCCTTTTCAATGACACGATCCGGTACAATATCGCCTATGGCCGCATTGGCGCCTCCGAAGCCGAAATCGAGGACGCTGCGCGCATGGCCCAGATCGAGCCGTTTATTCGCGATCTGCCGGAAGGATACGACGCAATGGTCGGCGAACGTGGGCTGAAGCTCTCTGGTGGTGAGAAGCAGCGGGTAGCGATCGCGCGCACCATCCTCAAGAATCCCCCAATCCTGCTTCTGGATGAGGCGACCTCAGCGCTCGATACGGGTACCGAGCGGGAGATCCAAAGTCAGCTCAATCTCGTCTCCAGGAACCGCACCACGCTCGTTATCGCCCATCGGCTGTCAACAGTTGTCGATGCAGACGAGATCCTCGTGCTTGATCACGGTGAGATCATTGAGCGCGGACGGCACAGCGAACTGCTCGCGCGCGGCGGGCATTATGCGGCGATGTGGAACAAGCAGAAGGAGGCTGCCGCCGCCCGTGAGCGGCTGAAGGCGGTCGAGCACGACCCGGACGTCAGCCCAGACGCCGCGCGGTTGCGCCGCGAGGAGGCGGCAGAATAGTCCGTCGTCGTTACAGGACCTCGATGCGATCTACTTCGACGCCCTTCATGCCCTGGCGGGTCGAGTAGCGGATGCGCTGCTCGGGAGTGAGCGCAGCCACGCCAGAGCGACGAAGGGCACTGGCGTGGACATAGACATCGCCACCGCCGCTTTCGGGAACCACAAAGCCGAAGCCCTTCTGGTCGTTGAAGAACTTGACCCGGCCGTCGACCATGGCGCCAGAGGGAGCGCTATCACGGCCAAAGCCGCCGCGTCGGCCGCGATCGTCATCGCCAGCTCCGGGGTTGCGCGGCTTGCGCGGTGCCTGGGCTTCGGCCGTCGAGACGTCGAGGCTGTGAACGGCTACCACCTGAAGTCCGCGCGGAGATTCTTGCAGGTCGCAGACGACAGTCGACCCGGGCGGAACGTCTGTGGCACCGACCGCCGCCAGTGCGCTGGCATGACAGAAAGCGTCGCCGCCGTTTTCCAGTGTGATGAACCCGTAGCCCTTCGTCGCGTTGAACCACTTGATGGTGCCTCGGGCCGATGCCTGCGCGAGGCGCGTCGTATCATAATTCGCCATGATGCTGCCGATTTAGGTCCCGCCGGGCGCCACATTTGCCGCCGCGCCCACCCGTCCGGCGGAGGAAAAGCGCGACAGTTTGGCATCATGCCTAAAAGTTGCCTTTGTCCGCAATGGGGGGGACTGCCCGCTGTCGAGCCCACAGGCCTGCTTCGCCGGCGGGCTCCGGCAGCGGCACGAGCCCCCTACTCCAGGGGCTCGATCTGGACTGCCCCCGGTGTGGGCTTGGGCCTTGGGATCACGAGGAGCACAAGGAAGGCGGGCAGGCTGAGGAACAGCATCAGATAGAACGTATCGGCGTAGGAAATCGCCAGCGCCTGCTGGTTGACGATCATTTCCAGCGCCGCCTGGCCCAGTGGCAGCTGCGGGTTGAAGAGCAGGGATGGGGCATTGACGGCGAGCGCGCGATTGAAGGGGGTGACATGGGCCGCCAGCGAAGAGTGAACGGTCTGCACGCTCATCGCCAGGGCCGAGGAGGTGATCGAGACGCCGAGCGCCATCCCCATGTTCCGTACCAGGTTGATGATGGCCGCCGCGTCAGTCCGCAGTTCCCCGGGTAGGGTAGCGAAGGCCATGACATTGGCCGGAATGAAAATGAGCCCCATGCCGATGCCCTGCACAAAGGTGGTGCTGGCCAGCATCCAGGGGGTCACAGACGGGGTCCAGGACGACATCTGCCACATCGACCAGGTCAGAAGCACACAGCCGAGCATCATGGGCAGGCGGGCGTCGACACGCATGACGATCCGGCCCATCACCATCATCGTCAGCATCGTGCCCACCCCGCGCGGCGCCAGCATGAGGCCGGTATCGAGCACCGAGTAGCCACCAAGATCCTGCAGAAACGGAGGCAGAAGCGCAGTGGTCGCCAGCATCAGAATGCCGACGAAAAACGTCAGCACGAGAGCGGAAACGTAGTTCACATCCTTCAGCAGTCCGCGCGGAAGGAAGGTGTGCGTGCTTGTGAAGTAATGGACAAGAAACAAATAAGCACCCGTGCCCGCCAGGACAGCTTCCGTGATAATTTCTGTGGATGAGAACCAATCCTTCGTAGTTCCCCTGTCGAGCATGAATTGAAGTGCTGCAATGGCCACTGCAAAAAATGTAA
This sequence comes from Alphaproteobacteria bacterium, assembly GCA_028869725.1. GTDB lineage: Bacteria > Pseudomonadota > Alphaproteobacteria > Micropepsales > Micropepsaceae > Rhizomicrobium. Next base: position 4,739 of record JAGWRJ010000886.1, read on the forward strand.
AACCTGACCAGTCAAAATCTTTCGCATCGACTTTATTGTCTTCTGACAGGAATAGGAACATTCCTGACACCGCAAGAAGTCCTACAGGAACATTGACGTAGAACACCCAGCGCCAGGAATAATTATCGGTCAGCCAGCCGCCCAGGGTCGGCCCCATGATCGGCCCGACCATCACGACCATGCCCCAGACCGACATGATCATGCCCCGCTTTTCCGGCGGAAAACGGTCCATCACCACAGCCTGTGACAGGGGTGACAAGGCAGCGCCGAACAGACCCTGAAGCATGCGGAAGAGGATCATCTGATCAAGCGACTGGGCGGCACCGCACAGTGCGGACGTCAGGGTGAAGCCACCCATGCTGATGAGAAAGTAGTTCTTGCGGCCGATGCGGGCTGCCAGCCATCCAACCGGGGCGGTCATGACCGCGGCGGCCACGATATAGGAGGTCAGCACCCAGGTTATCTGGTCACGGCTGGCCTGGAGGGTTCCCTGCATATAGGGCAGGGCCACGTTGGCAATGGTCGAATCCAGCACCTGCATGAAGGTGCCCATCATCGCGCAGATGATCGCGATGCGCAGGCCCATGGGGGTGTCGCGCAGTGCCGGCGTCCCGCTCGGGACCGGCTCGACCACAGTCATTCTGTTTCCCTTGCCGCGCCGACCTGTCTTCGGGTGCCCATCATGCTAAGGTTTTTCTCGTCCCGTAAAGCCGGTGGATCCTGGGGACGGAGCCGGGCCGGGACTCATGGCTCCCATGCATCGCGAGTTGCGGATCGTCGCCCAAGCGGCTAATCATCCTTCGCCGTCAAGACGTTGGTCGGAGATTTGGGAGTAACGCCCTGAACCGTCGGCCAAACCCAGCCTTAAGGAATTTCTGGTGTCCGACATCTTCCGCGAAATCGAGGAGGAAGTCCGCCGCGAGCGCTATGCGCAGCTGTGGAAGCGATATGGCGATTACATCATCGCGGTGGTGGCGCTCGTCATACTGGCAGGCGCCGGTTTTCAGGTCTGGCGCTACTATCAGCATCGCGCCATCCTGAAGGCATCGCAGCAGTACATGGCGGCCGAGGCGCTGCTGCAGTCCGGTCATCCCGAACAGGCAGCCACGGCGTTTGCCAAGATCGCCGATACGGCACCGTCGGGATATGCGGTGGTGGCCCGTCTGCATAATGCCGATGCGCTTCTGGCAGCCGGTCACAGTGCGGATGCCCTCAAACTCTACAAGAAAGTGGCAGCCGGTGATGACACGCTCCTCGCGGCTGTTGCCAAGCTGCGCGAGGGCTGGATGCTCGCTGGCACGATGCCGCGGCTGCAACTCGAAGCGCTGCTTGCGCCTTTGACCGATGCCGCCAGCCCCTGGCGCTTCATGGCACGCGAAATCCTGGCCTACGCAGACTACCGCGATGGCAAGTTTGCGGTCTCTGAGAAAGAGTACCAGGCGCTTGCCGCTGACGTCGAAGCGCCGATCGGTGTGCGTCAGCGGGCCAATGTCATGGCCACGTTCCTGCACGCCGGCGGGGACAAGTCGTTTGGCGTTGTTCCGCCCGCGGCAACTCCGCCAGCGGCCAAGGCCGCAACCGCGCCGGCACCCGCCAAATCCTTGAAGGCGCGGCAGGATGCCAAGCGCCATCCTGAACCCCATCAACGTCGAGGCCATGCTCACCGATGAAGTCATCGACGCTGTGTCGGACCTGGCGCCTGTCGCTTTGCCTTGGGCTCGCCCTGACGCTCGGCGGGTGCGGAACATTGGATCAGCTGGGACTTGGTGCCGTGTCCCACTGGTTTGCCAGTCAGCCGACGAAATCCAACCTCAAGGGCACGCGGATACCGGTTCTGACCGAAGCCAATGAGCTACGCCCGGATCAGAGCCTGAAATCCGTCCCGGTCGTACTGCCTGCGCCCTATGCCAATCAGGCCTGGCCGGAAGCGGGAGGCTATCCCACCAATGCCATGTATCACCTGATGGCGTCGGGGCCTTTGAACGTGGCCTGGGAACATCAGGCTGGCAAAGGCTCTGATAGCGATTCCAGGCTGACGGCACCGCCCATCGTCACCGAAGGGCGGGTGTTTGTGCTTGATGCCTCCAACCACGTATACGCCTTCAACGCGACCACGGGCACCCGCCTGTGGAAACGTTCGGTGGCACCTGAAGGCGAGCAGAGCCTCTGGAGCGAGCTGTCGTTTGGATTGTTCGGCAGCGACAGCCGTATTGATCCCACCAAGGGATATGGCGGAGGGCTGGGATCCGATAACGGGCGGATCTTTGTCTCCACCGGATTTGGCGATGTCTTCGCGCTGGATCCGGCAAGCGGCAAAGTGTTGTGGCACACCCATATCGGCATTCCGTTCGTCAATGCGCCGGTGGCCAATGGCGGACGGGTATTCGTGTCCTCGGTCGACAACCACCTGCATGTGCTGAACGCGCGCAACGGGCAGCCGCTCTGGGAACACGAAGGGATTTCCGAGCATGCCTCGATCCTGAAGACCACGAGCGTGGCCGTCGCCAATGAATATGTCATCGTGCCCTATACGTCCGGGGAACTCTTTGCCATTCGCGTCACCAATGGTCATGTCGCCTGGTCGGATACGCTGACCAAACTGCACAGCATTACGGCGCTGGGCGAACTCGACGACATTGCCGGTGAGCCGGTGGTGGATCGCAACATGGTATTTGCTATCAGCCATTCGGGCGTGATGGCTGCCATCAATCTTGCCACTGGTGAGCGGGTCTGGACCAAGGATATCTCCGGCATCAATACCCCCTGGGTGGCAGGCGAGGTGGTCTATGTGATGACCACCAAGAATCAGCTGCTGTGCCTTGAGCGCAAGACCGGAAAGGTGAAGTGGATCCGTACATTCCCGAGCTGGGAAGATCCTGAGAACCGCGAAGGAGCGATCGTGTGGGCCGGGCCGGTGCTGGTCTCCAACCGGCTCATTGTGACCTCTTCGAACGGCTACGCCGAATCGGTATCGCCCTATACGGGCGCAGTACTGGGACGGATTTCCATTCCCGATGGCGAAGTCATCAGCCCGGTCGTCGCCAATCAGATGGTCTATCTTTACACCCGTGGCGCAGAGCTCGTGGCGCTGCGCTGAGAGCGTCTTGGACGTGACTGTACCGTGGGCCCTGGCGCCCGCTTAAGACAATGTGAGCGCCATCGGCGCTCAAGGTAGCCATGCTGACTGTCGCCATCATCGGCCGGCCCAATGTCGGCAAATCAACCCTGTTCAACCGGCTCGCCGGACGCCGTCTTGCTATCGTGCATGACACGCCTGGCGTCACCCGCGATCGCCAGGAAGCCGAGATAGAGCTGGGCGCGCTAGCTGTGCGGCTGGTCGACACGGCGGGGTTTGAGACCGGACCGGATGGCAGCCTGGCACAGCGCATGACCCTCCAGTCACGCCAGGCTATCGCCGAGGCCGATGTCTGTCTGTTTGTCATCGACGGACGCGAAGGCGTTACTGCCGGTGACGAGACCATTGCCCAGAGCCTGCGAAAGTCCGGCAAGCCGGTAATTCTTATCGTCAACAAGTGCGAGAGCCGGGCGTCGAATGCAGGGTTCAGCGAGGCCTACGTACTAGGTTTTGGCGAGCCGGTTGCGGTATCAGCCGAACACGGGCTTGGCTTCGGCGAGCTTCTTGCGCAGCTGCGTACGCAGCTGCCGGCTCTGCCGCAGCAAAGCGAAGAGGTGGAGGATGCCGACCGCACCAAGCCGCTGCGCATCGCTCTTGTCGGCCGTCCCAATGTCGGCAAGTCGAGCCTTTTCAACCGCCTGATCGGCACCGAGCGTGCGCTGACCGGACCTGAAGCGGG
>JAGWRJ010000887.1 GCA_028869725.1 Alphaproteobacteria bacterium
CAAACTGACGCCAGCAAAGCTGACTCAGATGCTTGCGGCCATCGCCGTCTTTACGCTGCCGCTCACTCGGCTTGAAGGCAAGTTCAAACTCAGCCAGGACAAGTCTCAGGCCGATCGTGCCGGTGTGATGGCCGCCCTTGCGCACCGACCGGATCCGACGTCGCAGAGCCTCGTCCAGGCCATGGAAACTGTGCCGTCACGCTAGCGCGCGGCGCCGCGCCAGATCATAATAGGCGAGGTTGGCAACGAGTATGAGAATGCCAATCGTGATCGCCATAGGGCGGGCGCTGTGGTCGAAGGTGATGCTTGCGAGCGTGGCGCCGATGGTGCCAAGGCCATATTGACCCGCCCCCATCAGCGCGGAAATCGCCCCCACCCGGGTTGTGTCCCGGGCAAAGGCACAGGCCATGGCATTGGGCATGTTAAAGCCGAGTGCTGCCATCAGGCCGAAAAGAGGAATGAGAACGCCCCAAATCCCGCCCCACCCGGTCAGCACGCACAGCAGCATGCCGACACTGACAATGAATACGGCCCGGCTCGCCCATCCAAGCAGCCTGTGAGGATGGTGGGCGCGGATCAGACGGGCGTTGAGCTGACTGGCCGCGATATAACCGATCCCGTTGATCCCGAAGACCCAGCCGAAGTCCTGCGGACGAATCCCGTAGATGCCAATCAGCACGATCGGAGAAACCGCAACATATACCGAAATCGCGGATTGGTTGAAGGCGCCGGTTATGATGTACCCGAGAGCGTCTCGGTCCTTCAGGACGGCGTGAAAGCTTCTCACAACTTTCTCGCGCGCCGCAGCTTGGGCTACATCGTGCGTGCGTGACTCAGCTAGCAGCACCGCGACAGCGATCAGCGTGAGTGCGCCAAGTCCTGCCAGAAACAGAAATATCAGACGCCAGCTGAAACCGCTGGCAAGGAGCAGGCCTCCAAATAACGGGGCCAGGATGGGCGAGACCCCCATCACCAGCATCAGGCGTGAGAATACCCGGGCACTGTCTTCAAGATCAAAATGATCGCGCACGATCGCCCGGCCGATGACGACGCCGGAACAGCCGCCGATAGCAGTTACAACGCGCGCAACCATCAGGGCGGCAAAATCGGGAGCAAGGGCGCTGGCGAGACAGCCGACTACATAAAGTGCGATGCCGAAAAGAAGTGGGCTGCGCCGTCCTCTGCGGTCGGAGAGGGGGCCATAGACGAGCTGGCCTGTTGCCATACCAAGGAAGAACACGGCGACGGTGAGGGAACCCTGTCCGGCACCGGTGTTCAAATCCCGCTCAATTGCACCGAGTCCCGGCAGATACATGTCGGTGGCAAGAGGACCCAGGGCCGTCAGGGTACCAAGCAGGGCAATCAGTCCGACTGAACCGGGGCGCAGCGTCGACAGAGCCGTCCGTCTTGCACTCACGCTGCGTATCCGTTCGTTTCCGGTGGGTGCGACTACTGGGCCTTGACTTTGACGTAGGTCCCGGGTGCATCACCAAGCGCACGAAGCCCGCCATCGCCTGGAACGCGCGCCGGCACGTGGTCGCCGGATAACGGCCCAAGCCAAGCAACAAGATCAGGCCACCAGGAACCTTTGTGCTCCTCGGCGCCTTCCATCCAATTATCAAACCGTTCCGGTAGCGCGGAATTGGTCCAGTACTGGTATTTCTGGGCAGCTGGAGGATTGACGACGCCGGCGATGTGGCCGCTTCCGGCAAGAATGAAGCGCACCGGCCCGCCAACCAGCTGCGTTGTCTTGTAGATCGAACGACATGGCGCGATATGGTCCTCGCGCGCACTTTGCAGATAGACAGGGATGGTGATGCGCGAAAGATCAAGGCGCACGTTGTCGAGCGTGAGCCGGCCGGTGGCCAGGGCATTGTCGCGATAGAACCTGCGCAGATAGAACAGATGCGTGGCTGCCGGCATGCGCGTGGTGTCAGCGTTCCAGTAAAGAAGATCGAAAGGTAGCGGTTCCTTGCCGAGAAGGTAGTTACTGATGACGAATGACCAGATCAGGTCATTGGCTCGCAGCATGTTGAACGTCGCCGCCATCTTGCTGCCTTTAAGGACGCCACCCGCCGCGGTCATCGATTGCTCGAGAGCCTTGAGCTGTGTGTCATCGATGAAGAGAGACAGATCGCCGGCCTCGGAGAAATCCGTCTGGGCCGCGAAGAAGACGGCAGCAGCAATGCGGTCGTCGTTGCTTGCGGCCATATAGGCGAGGGCGGCGGACAGGAGCGTGCCACCGATGCAGTAGCCGATGGCATTGACCCTGCGTTCGCCCGTGGCAGCATGCACCGCCTCAAGTGCCGCAAAGACGCCTTCATGCATATAGTCGCTGAAGGTTTTGTGGGCGAGCCCGGCGTCGGGGTTGACCCAGGAAACAACGAACACGGTGTAGCCCTGCTGCACCATCCAGCGAATGAAAGAGTTCTCCGGCTTGAGGTCGAGGATATAATATTTGTTGATCCAGGGCGGAAAGATCAGCAGGGGCCGGCGGTAGACAGTCGGTGACGTGGGACTGAACTGAAGGAGCTCGATCAGATCGTTGCGAAATATCACCTTGCCCGGTGCCGTGGCGATGTTCTCGCCAATGCGAAAGCTGTCGGCAGATTGCCGGATCGCGAGGTCACCTCCGCCGCGTTCGAGATCATCCAGAAGGTTCTTCAGTCCGTTGATGAGGTTTTCGCCATTGCTGCTGAGCGTGGTGCGCAGTACCTCGGGATTGGTCAGGATGAAATTGCTGGGGGCAATCGCATCGGCGAACTGCTTGGTGAAAAATTCGATGCGACGTTTTTCCCGTGCGTCGAGGCCCTCGATATTGGCGACGGTTTCCTGCAGCCAATTGGCCGTGAGAAGATAGGACTGCTTGATGAAGTCGAAAACCTGCAGCTGTTGCCAGTCAGGATCACGGAACCGCTTGTCGCCTGGACGCGGGGCCACCAGCGGCTCGCTTTTTTCACCCAGCATCGTTCGTGCCGTACGCTCCCAGAGCTCAGCATAACTGTGCCAGAGTTCGCCCTGCGCTTTGGCGAGGGCGGCAGGATTGGCAGCCAGTCCCCTGGCCAGCTCAAAAAAAGCGCCGGTAAAGTTGAGAGGGTCGACCGGTTCGCGCAGCGCACGCTCGCGCTGATGACGCACAAACGCGCCGATGAGCTTTTGGGCCTGCGTGCCGACCCGGACCATATTGGCAGCAAATTCGGCGGGATCGCGGATCTGCCAGGCAGACGTCGACAAAGGGGCAGATGGGGGCGGCTGCGTGGACTTCGCCGGCGCCGATTCGGTCGCCGGTGGGGCCTTTTTGGCCGGACGTGGTGTGGACGATGCTTTGGCGCGTGGCCTTGAAGCCTTGGGCGCAAGCGGGTCTTTGCTGCCGGTCTTCGCCATGTCCGGGGCTTTCTTCGTGTGGTTACCCAATAACCGTCAAATATTGCCGCGGCAAGGCAGGACAAGATTCTGATCGCGGGCAAGACTATTTACGACACGGATCGCACTCCGGATCGCTGGATGACTTGGAACCGACGACGCCCGCCTGTATACGCATGCAGAGGCCGCCGAAAGCTGCGGCATGCTGACGGAGGTAGGCATGGTTCTGGGTTTGGCCGGCAATCGCAAAGCTTTGTGCCGCTTTGCTGTACTGGCGCTGCTGGGCACGAGCCTTTCGGCCTGTTCGGCGCTGCCGGGATGGGTCGATCCCACCAGCTGGTTCGGGCCCGACCTGCCATCGGCGCAGAGCGATAATGGTCAGACCCCTGATCTGGCCAATATGCCGGCGCGGCCCCAGGCTGGCTCCTCGGCTGCGGAAAATCGGGCCGTCGCCCATTCGTTGGTCGCGGCACGCCAGCAGGTCCAGTACAGCGCCGACCAGCTGCGCGGCGGCACTGAGCCGGCCGCGCCTCCGCCCGACGGCTCGAATGCGCCCACCTCCCTCATGGCCAGCGCCAATGCCAACACGGCCGCGCAGGAAGTCACCACGTCCCAGATGCCGCCCGCGCAGGCTACGGGCACTGCCGCTACGACCTCGGGGGGAGCCACATCGGCCGGAACAGCTACGCCGGCCTCGGGGGCCGCACCGACTGTGGGTCCGACACCGGCAGCGGGGCCGGCACCGTCGTCAGGCGCCGCGCCGTCCGCGGGGCCGGCGCCCGCGGCTGGACCCGCGCCCGACGCGACCCAGTCCACACCTGCCGCCGACGAAGGTGCTGCTCCGAACGCAGAGGCTGCGGCGCTTCCAGCGGTACCCCAGGCTCAGGCGCCAGGTTTTGCACCCTCCAAGGCGCCGCCGCTCGAGCCATCGGTAGCCAATTACGTGCCACCCCAGATCATGTCCCGCTATGCGCAGTCCGCTGCCACAGCGGGCGCAAATGGTGCTCCGGAGCAGACCGCGCCGGTTGTCGCCGCTCTCACTCCGCAATCAACACCCAACCTGTCCTCGCTCCTGTCCGGCTCCACGCCTGTCCAGTTTGTGCGTGGCGGCACCGTCCTTACGCCGCGTGCGCGCAAGGCAGTGATCGCCTTTGCCAAGGCCTTTGTTGGACAGGGCGGGCAGGGTTACGTGCAGGTCGTAGGCTATGGTGGTCCGAGCCGTGCAAGCGTTGGCACCATCGAAACCAACTTTGCTCGCGCCCAGACGCGTGCGCGCAAGGTGGCCGATCTGCTGATCAGGTCGGGCGTGCCTGCAGCAAAAATCCTGATCGCAGCGCACGGTCAGATGCCAGTGGGGCAAACCGCCCTGGCGGTGATATCGCTTAAGTAGAACGAACGCCCGCGCGAGACATGCGGGCGGGTGGGCTCGCGCGCAACAACAGTCCGCCCCGACGTGATGTTGAACCATGCAAACCGAATTCTACCGCATCCGGCGGCTGCCGCCGTACGTCTTTGAAGAGGTCAACCGCCTCAAGGCACAGGCGCGGGCCCGCGGCGAGGACATCATCGATTTTGGCATGGGCAACCCTGATATGGCGACGCCCGCGCATATCATCGACAAGCTTGTGGAGACCGCCCGCGATCCGCGCTCCAATCGCTATTCGGCATCGCGCGGCATCAAGGGCCTGCGCAAGGCGATGGCGGGATATTACGCGCGGCGCTTTGGCGTAAAGCTGGACCCGGATCGCGAGGTCATTGCGACGCTGGGATCCAAGGAAGGATTTGCCAATCTTGCACAGGCGATCACCGCGCCGGGCGATGTGATCCTGGTCCCCAATCCTGCCTATCCGATCCATGCCTTTGGATTCATCCTCGCAGGGGCCGCCATCCGCCATGTTCCGGCCACGTCGCCGGAAGACTATCTGCGCAGTCTCGACCGGGCCGTGCGTCATTCGGTGCCGTCGCCGACAGCGCTTGTCGTCAACTACCCGTCCAATCCCACGGCACAGGTGGTAGGGCTTGATTTCTACCGTGAGATCGTAGCCTTCGCCAGGCGGCATGAGATCTGGGTTCTGTCGGATCTTGCGTACGCGGACATCTATTTTGACGAAGCCAATCCACCGCCGTCGATTCTTGAAATCGAGGGTGCGAAAGACGTGGCGGTGGAATTCCAATCGCTAAGTAAGTCCTACGCCATGCCTGGGTGGCGGATGGGGTTTGCGGCGGGTAACGAAACGCTGATTGCGGCGCTGGCCCGCATCAAATCCTATCTGGATTATGGCGCCTATACGCCGGTCCAGGTGGCCGCAACTGCAGCCCTCAACGGGCCGCAAGAGTGCGTTGCGCAGATGCGCGCCATCTATCGCACCCGGCGGGACGTGCTGATTACCGCCATGGAGAAGGCGGGTTGGCATATTCCGACACCACCGGCCTCTATGTTTGCGTGGGCTCCCATACCTGAGCATCTGCGTCATCTGGGCTCGCTGGAATTCTCGAAGCAGCTTCTGTCTCATGCCAAAGTCGCAGTGGCGCCCGGACTCGGCTTTGGCGAATATGGCGAAGGCTATGTGCGCATTGCGCTCGTGGAAAATGAACAGCGCATTCGTCAAGCAGCACGCAACGCCAAGCGCTTTCTCAGCATGGCGCGTAATGACTCGGGTGCGCTGGAGAACGCCGAATGAGCCAGCCAATGAAGATTGCGCTTGCTGGGCTGGGTACAGTCGGTGGCGGTGTTGCGAAGCTCCTGCTCACCCGCAAGGAAGAATTGTCGGCGCGTGCGGGCCGTCCGCTTGAGCTTGTGGCAGTTGGCGCCCGTGATCGGGCCAAGCCGCGCCCCGTCGATCTGTCGACGCTGACCTGGTTTGGCGACGCCGTGGCGCTGGCAAGCTCCAATGCTGATGTCGTTGTCGAACTGATTGGCGGCGACGAGGGCCCCGCACGTCGTCTCGTGGAAGCCTCGCTGCGCGCCGGCAAACACGTGGTAACCGCCAACAAGGCGCTCTTGGCCCATCACGGCCTGGAACTCGCCCTGATTGCCGAACGCCAGAACGTAGCTCTGCGCTTCGAGGCAGCCGTGGCTGGCGGTATACCGATCGTCAAGGCCCTGCGTGAGAGCCTCATCGCCTATGGCATCAGGGCCGTTCGCGGGATCCTCAACGGTACCTGCAACTATATCCTGACCCAGATGGAAGCCAGCGGCAAAAGCTTTGCCGAGGTGCTGCGCGAAGCCCAGTCTCTCGGCTACGCCGAGGCCGATCCCAGTCTCGACATTGGTGGCGGCGATACTGCCCACAAGCTCGCATTGCTGTGCGCCCTGGCCTTTGGAGTGGTGCCGGGCCTTGCCCAGATTCACACGGAGGGGATCGCCCACATTACGCCCGACGATATCCGCTTTGCGCGCGAGTTCGGATTCCGCATCAAGCTGCTTGGCGTAGCCCGGCAAACGGCGCAGGGGCTCGACCAGAGGGTTCAGCCGGCGATGGTGCGTGCGGGGACCCCGCTCGCCGATGTCGAAGGCCCATTCAATGCCATCCTTGCCGATGCGGGTGAAGCGGGTCCCTTCTTTTTTGAGGGACGCGGCGCTGGTGAAGCACCGACTGCCTCGGCCGTGATTGCCGATCTCGTTGATATCGCCCGCGGCACCCACGGGGCCCCGTTTGGCAGGCCGGCAGCCAGCCTGAAAGCGGTCGGTGGTGAGGTCCCGGACCGGGTTTCGGCCTATTACCTACGC
>JAGWRJ010000888.1 GCA_028869725.1 Alphaproteobacteria bacterium
AATCTGATGCACCCCTTCGCCCTCAACCGGAAGAAATGCGTACGTCGTTTCCGGTGGGCCCGAGCCCGCCGCAGCCAGAGGATGGGTGTATGGCCAGCGCCCATGATCGAGCCAGGGCCGAAGGTCGGGGGCTCCTTCCGGCATAAGGCCAAAGAGATCATGGATTGCCCGCTCGAGCCGGATTGCCGGCGGGTGCACTCTGCTCAGCGCAGGAAAGCGTCCCCTCAGACACTCGTAACTCGCCAGCGCGAGGCTTCCAGCGTTGGCGTCAACAAGCGCGGCATGAACTGCACCCACCTCGCCCCAAAGTCCGGCGAGGCCGTACCGTCCGGCTGCCAGATCCTCCGCCATGGCGTTCCAGCACGCCTCATCGAAGACCACGCGCTGCGCATTGCCTTCCTGTTCGGAAGGGCGTCCCAAGGCCATCAGATCGTCCAGCGCGCTCACGGTGCTAACCCAGCATATTGGCAACATGCTGGAACCAGTGCACCAGCATGGGCGACAGATAGATCCCAGCAATGGCGACAAGCGCCAGATGGGCAAAGATCGGCAGGACAGAGATGCGCACCGGCGCGACACGTCCATCTGGTGTGCCAAATGCGACATTCTGAAGTCGAAGCAGAAGTGCGCCGAAGGCCACAGCAAGGCCAAGCACCAGCAGCACCGCGAGCACCGGCGCACGGGCAAAGGTCGAGGTCACGAGCAGAAACTCGCTCATGAAGATGCCAAGTGGCGGCATGCCGGCGATGGCAAGAACGCTCACCACAAGGCTCCAGCCAAGCATCGGATGGGACGCGGTCAAGCCCTTTATGTCGGAGAGCTTCTGGGTGCCTTTTGCCTGGGCGACATGACCAACTACAAAGAAGATCGCCGATTTGGTCAGGCTGTGCATGGTCATCTGCAGCAAACCCGCAAAATTGGCCAAAGGACCACCCATACCGAAGGCAAAGACGATGATGCCCATATGCTCGATCGACGAATAGGCGAAGAGCCGTTTGATGTCGCGCCGGCGATAGAGCATGAAGGCGGCAAAGAGCAGCGACACCAATCCGATCGTGATCATGAGGGGCCCGGGGGCGATAGCGCCCCGGTTAAGCGCCATGAACATCTTGAAGCGCAAGATGGCATAGAGCGCGACATTGAGGAGCAGACCCGACAAGACCGCCGAGATCGGCGTAGGGCCTTCGGCATGGGCATCTGGAAGCCAGGCATGGACCGGGACAAGTCCCGCCTTGGTGCCGTAGCCGAGGAGTAGAAAAATGAAAGCGACGCTGAGAAGCGAGGGCTCGAAGTGCGCGGCCTTGCTTAGCAGAACCGTCCAGGTCATCGCGTTCAGTCCTTCGCCGACCACCGGTTGTGCAGCCATATAGACAAGAATGGTGCCGAAGAGGGCCAGAGCGATACCGACGCTGGCGAGAATGAAGTATTTCCAGGCTGCCTCCAGCGCTTCATGTGTGCGGTAGATGCCCACCATCAGCACGGTGGCCAGTGTCGCAAGCTCGATCGCCGCCCACATCAGGCCGATATTGTTGACCAGGAGGGCAAGGTTCATGCCGAACATCATCACCTGGTACATCGCGTGGTAGAAGCGCAGATAGGTGGGCGTCAGCCTGCCACTTTCAAGCTCATGACCGATATAGTTCATGCTGAACAGGCTTGTCGTGAAGCCGACGAAGCTGTTGAGGACGATGAATACGATGTTGAGGTCGTCGACCAGAACGAATGCGCTTGTCTTCGGATGACCGGCCAGAAGCGACAGGGCTGCAAGGAAAGTCAGAAGGCTGGCTGCCACATTCAGCCTGGCTGAGAGCCGGTATCCTGGCAAAAGCGCCAGGAGAATCGCTGCTGCGACCGGAATGACCAGCACCACCGTGACGTTGTGGGCAAGAATCCAGCTCATTGACGTTCGCCCCGGAAACGGTCCAGCGCCTGCACGTCGACCGTGTCGAAACGCTCGCGAATGCGAAAGAGAAATATCCCGATCACGATGAAGGCGATGAGAATCGAAAAAGCGACACTCATTTCTACGACCAGCGGCATGCCACGGGCCCCGGCAGCAGCCAGTATGAGGCCGTTTTCCAGCGACATGAAGCCGACAACCTGGCTGACCGCGTTACGGCGGGTGACCATGATCAGAAGGCCGAGAAGAACCACCGAGAGGGCGAACGCCAGATCCTCGCGTACCACAAGGTCGGCACCTGCCGTCGCATGCAGCATGACGACCAGCGAAAGCCCCACCAGTCCCATGCCGGCGAGCATGACCGGACCCGTGCCCACCACGGTTTCGATCTCGCGATGAATTCCAAGCCGCACGATCATGCGGTGCAGCGCCAGGGGAATGACAATGGCCTTGAAGATGAGTGCTATGCCGGCCGTTACATAAAGATGCGGCGCATCCTGGATAAAGGCCTGCCACGCTACCGACAGGAACAGCACCACCGCATGCAGCGCATAGGTGTTGAGGAGTGCGTAGAGCCTGTCCTGATACAGCATCATGAAGCTCACCAGCACCAGACTGCCGGCAAGAAGATGGGCAACGTCGAAATCGATCCCGTGCACCTAAAATCCTCGCGACACAAAGAGCAGAAGCGTTCCCAGAAAACCCAGCATGAGGGCGGCGCCGAGGAACGTCGGCACCCGAAAGAGGCGCATCTTCGCCACCATGGTTTCGAAGAGTGCGAGTGCGGCGCAGCCGACCAGGAGCTTGGCCAGGTAGGCGGCGGCGCCGATCAGGTAGGCCAGTGGTCCCGCGCCGGCCGGCGCCAGGCCCCAGGGGACAAAGAGACAGGCGATGAGCGAGAGATACAGGAGCAGCTTGAGGGCGCTCGCCAGTTCGATCACCGCAAGGTGACGGCCGGAATATTCGAGGACCATGGCCTCATGCACCATGGTCAGTTCGAGATGGGTGGCGGGATTGTCGACCGGGATACGCGCGGTTTCGGCGATACCCACCATCAGGAGCGAGACGAAAGCCATGCCCAGCGTCACCCGCAGGCCGACCAAAGGCGACAGCATGTAGGCGGCGATGGTCGACAGCTGCGTCGAGCCGGCAAGAAGCGCCAATGCAAAGACGATCACGATCATCACCGGCTCCGCCAGAGCAGCGATCATCATCTCGCGACTGGAGCCGATCCCTCCAAAGCTGGTGCCGACGTCCAGTCCCGCCAGCGCGAGAAAGAAGCGGGCACTGCCCAGCAGCGCGACGATGGCGATGAGATCCGCCGACCAGCTGAACATGAGGCCGGTGGCAAAGGTGGGAACGAGCGCGGCCGCGACCCAGGTCGCAGCGAATATGAGGTAGGGCGCGGTGCGAAAGAGCCAGGAGGCGTCTTCGGCCAGTACCGCGTCCTTGCGGATCAGGCGCAGGAGATCCCGATAGGGCTGGAACACCGAGGGGCCTTGGCGGCGCAGCAGTCTGGCCTTCAGCGTACGCACGACACCGCTCACCAGTGGCGCGAGCAGTATCACCAGCAACATCTGGGCGCCCTGTACAGCGAGATCGCGGATCAGCGCCATATCGCCAGCACCAGTAGCAAGCTCACCAGCGCCAGGAAGACGAGGCTAAGATAGCGCCGGATGGTGAGAAACTGAAACGCATTGAGACGGTCGGCGATCGCCATGACGATACCGGTGACAGGCATATAGAGCTTCTGCCAGATCACGTCCTCGAAATGAACGTGCAGCCTGGCCGGTGCCGTGCTGCCAGGATGAGGCAGCTCAACCTCGGTGCGCGCCCGCAAAAGCAATGGGCCAAAGACGCGACGGATGGGTTCGGAAAAGCTGCTTGCCGAATATTGAAGGATCGGGTTCGCGTCGGCAAAGCCGCCATCCCAGATCGGCGCCCTGCGGACCCGACGCGAGGCGAAGATATGGATGGAGGTCGCAACGATGCCTGCCGACAGCGAGATGAACACGAATACCAAAAGTCCGTTATAGGAACTGCGGCTTGCCGCAATGGGGACGATGGACAGCCAGGGCAGGC
>JAGWRJ010000889.1 GCA_028869725.1 Alphaproteobacteria bacterium
GCAAATGGTTGCGGCCTCAAAACTGCGCCGTGCGCAGGAAGCGGCCGAGGCTGCGCGTCCCTACGCGCAGAAGCTGGCAAGCGTCATCGCTGGCCTTGCATCGGGGATGCGTGACAACCTCGCAGGTCCGAGGCTTCTGATTGGCACGGGATCCAACCAGCGCCACCTCGTGGTGGTCATGACCGCCGATCGCGGGCTGTGCGGGGCCTTCAATTCCAATATCGTGCGCCTCGCCCGTCGCCAGATCGGTGAACTCGTCGCAGATGGCAAGCAGGTGCGCATCCTCTGCGTCGGACGCAAGGGGCGTGACCAACTGCGTCGCCAGTATGGCGACATGATTGTCGAAACCATCGACTTCATGGGCGTCCGGCGCATCGGTTTCTCCGATGCCCAGAAGATCGGCGATCGGGTCCTTGAGATGTTCGAAAGCGGCGAGTTTGACGTCTGCACGATGATCTACTCGCAGTTCAAATCGATCATGAGCCAGCAACCCGTAGCACAGCGGCTCATACCAGCACCGATTGACGAGACGGCTGCATCCGCGTCCGGCAAGATAGTTTATGATTACGAGCCCGACGAAACTGCCATTCTGGCGGATCTGCTGCCACGCAATATCTCAGTGCAGATCTTCCGTGGGTTGCTCGAAAATGTGGCCGGCGAGTTTGGCGCCAAGATGAGCGCCATGGACTCGGCGACCCGCAACGCCGGTGACGTCATCGACCGGCTGACATTGGATTACAACCGCACACGCCAGGCGATGATCACCAAGGAACTGATTGAGATCATTTCTGGCGCGGAAGCGGTCTGAGGAGGAAGCAGGGCACGGTCACATCATTCTGCGTGCCAGAGGGCTGGACAGCCCGAGGTCATGAGGAAGATGCCGGCAGGTTGAAGCCAGACAGTGCTCTTAGTGCAAGAGAGTTCGCCGGTGCCTGGGCGCTGAAGCTGATGGCACCACACGAAGAGAAGAGGAAAACGTCATGAACGCCGTGACACCGACCAACATGCAAGGCCGCATAACCCAGGTCATGGGTGCAGTGGTCGATGTGCAGTTTGACGGCAATTTGCCAGAGATCCTGAATGCCCTGGAAACGGACAACCAGGGCCAGCGCCTGGTGCTGGAAGTTGCCCAGCATCTGGGTGAGTCCACGGTCCGCACCATTGCCATGGATTCGACCGAGGGGCTGACACGGGGTCAAAAAGTACGTGACACCGGCAAGCCCATTTCTGTTCCGGTCGGCGACGGCACTCTCGGACGCATCATGAACGTGATCGGCGAACCGGTGGACGAAGCGGGCCCGGTCAGTGCTGCTGAACGCCGGCCCATCCATGCCGAAGCTCCGTCCTTCGTTGAACAGTCAACCGAAGCCGAGGTTCTGGTCACCGGCATCAAGGTCATCGACCTGTTGGCGCCGTACGCCCGTGGCGGCAAGATCGGCCTTTTTGGCGGTGCCGGCGTGGGCAAGACCGTGCTCATTCAGGAACTGATCAACAACGTTGCCAAGAAGCACGGTGGCTATTCTGTGTTTGCCGGCGTAGGCGAGCGTACCCGCGAGGGCAATGACCTCTATCACGAAATGATCGAATCCGGGGTGAACAAGGATCCCAAGGCCGGTTCGACCGAAGGCTCCAAGTGTGCTCTCGTCTATGGACAGATGAACGAGCCGCCAGGTGCGCGTGCCCGCGTTGGGCTGACTGGCCTTACGGTCGCAGAATACTTCCGCGACCAAGGCCAGGACGTGCTGTTCTTCGTCGACAATATTTTCCGCTTCACCCAGGCCGGCTCAGAGGTTTCTGCTCTGCTTGGCCGCATTCCTTCCGCGGTGGGCTACCAGCCGACGCTGGCCACCGACATGGGTGCCCTGCAGGAGCGCATCACGACCACGACCAAGGGTTCGATCACCTCGGTGCAGGCTATTTACGTACCAGCCGACGACCTGACCGATCCTGCGCCGGCAACCTCGTTCGCGCATTTGGATGCCACCACCGTGCTCAATCGCGCGATCTCGGAAAAGGGCATCTACCCTGCGGTGGACCCACTCGACTCGACGTCACGCATTCTCGACCCGCGGATTGTCGGTGAGGAGCACTACAACACGGCGCGCGCTGTGCAGCAGATCCTACAACGCTACAAGTCGCTTCAGGACATCATTGCCATTCTTGGCATGGACGAGCTCTCGGAAGAGGACAAGCTGACGGTGGCGCGCGCTCGTAAAATCGAGCGCTTCCTCAGCCAGCCCTTCCATGTAGCGGAGGTGTTTACAGGTTTCCCGGGCCTATTTGTCGACCTGAAGGACACGATCCGCAGCTTCGCCGCGGTCGTTCGCGGTGACTACGATCATCTTCCCGAAGCGGCATTCTACATGGTGGGAACGATCGAGGACGCTGTCGCCAAAGCCCAGAAGCTTGCAGCTGCCGAAGCATAACGCCCATGGCAGAGAAGATCCCATTTGATCTGGTTTCCCCCGAACGCCTGCTGCTTTCGGGGGACGCCGACATGATCACCCTCCCCGGCAGCGAAGGGTATTTCGGTGTCGGCATCGGTCACGCGCCCATCATCTCCACCCTCAAGCCCGGAATGATTGATATCAAGGGCGGACCAAATGGCGATGAGCGCTACTTCGTGATGGCCGGGTTTGCCGAGATCACCAACGACAAGGCAACGATTCTGGCTGAAGAAGCCCTCCCCTTCAAGTCGCTGTCGCTCGAAGACGTTGATCGCCGCCTAGGCGAAGCCAAGGAGGACGTCCTGCAGGCCAA
>JAGWRJ010000075.1 GCA_028869725.1 Alphaproteobacteria bacterium
GCCCGGCTCGTCAGCGGTCTGATCACCGAACGCGGTGTGCTGCAGGCCGAACGGAGCGCACTGACGAAGGCATTTCCGGAGCGGGCGGGCCAATAGGCCATCACCAGCATTGATGCTTCGTCAGATGGCGTTTACTGGCACCCGAATTGCCACGGCGCATCAGCTTGAGTCAGCTTGCTTGTTGATGTCCTCCACAGCCAAAGTTCGGTTGCGGGAACGACAACACTCGCAGCTTCCTTGCAGGGGCCTTGCGCAAAGCTCGTTCCGTTCCAGCGATTGAACCAGTCCGGAGGCGTCGCAAACCAGGCTGGGACTCCACGCCAGAGGTCGAGCGCGAGAAGACGGCTGTTTGTCAGCTTGTAAGACGCCCATGCCACTGCACCGGTGATCTCCCAGGGCGCTGTGGCCGGCTCGATCGTGGAGCCAGCCTTTTCTTCGACGGCGACATAAATACGGTGCTCGCTTCCGAGCGTCGCGACCGGAGGCGGCAGCCGGGCCAATCTTGCCACCTCGTAGGTCCAGGCATCCGCCCATTCGCTCACTCGCAATCTCGCCGTCATGTCGAGAGCAGCGAGGCCAATCAAAGAGCAGCAACAAAACGCCATCGCGAGCGCCCGTCGATTGCTGAACGCGCACCAGGCTGCCGCGGAAAGGACGCCCGCAGCGAGAGAGTAATACGTCGCGATGACGATGAAAACGCGAGCTGGCGGTCCCTCCGCGTGAAGTGGATAGCCGGCGAAAGCGTAGAGGAACCCGGAAGCGACGACGCCGCAGATGACGAGAAAAAGCGCGACCCCGGCCTTTGCAGGTTCAATGATTCCCGTCAGGCATATCGACCCGCTCACCATGGCGCCGAGAACCGAGAAGCCGACCAGAATCTTGTGCTCCCGGACTGCGTGGCCGAGGATCGCGAAAAAGTGCGAAAATCCGGCGTCGAATACCCGGAGGAAGTTGAGCGTAAACGTCTTGTGGACGCCGCCCGGATTTAGCCGGTTGAATGCGACGCACAGGACGTTGACGATGATGATGCCGATCAATACGCGCCAGGGAATGTCCTTGTTCGAGCCTCCCCTGAGAGCGATGGCTATCAGGATGAGAGGGATTTCCTGGAAATAGAAAGCCTCATAGGCGAGGTGAGACAGAAGCGACAGCAGGAGTCCGGCGCCGATCCGCCACCAACTGCCTCGGGAATTCAAGAGCAGGTACATCGCTGCGCAGAACAACGGGAGGGCTGGCACCGCCGTGGTAACTCCCACGCCCCAGGCGAATGTTCCGAGATTCGGGGGAAACACGATGAACGAGGCTGCCGCTGCACAAGCGGCAGCCAGCGCGCCATCGCGAAGGCGCGAAGCCGAGACCAGGGCCGATGCGAGCAGGCCGACGCAGGCGGCCGTCATCAGCAGCATCAAGGCATTGAGGACCTGCGAACGAACCGGTGACCAGTCCACGAGGACCTGTGCCAGCCAAATGAATGGAATGGACACAGGGCGACTGGCGACCACGCGTGCAATATCTCGGTAGGCCTCGGCAGTGCCGACGAAGGGATGCAGCAGAAGCATCCAGTCATCCGAGTAGAAGCCCAGCCGTGCCGGCCAGTCCCGGCACAGCCAAATCCAAAGGGCGATGGGTACGAGCAGCAGCGAGGCGCGGAGCGATCGCTGGATAGCGGAAGGCCGCGCCATTTCGGCCTGCGCAGTGGAGGCTGCTATCGGTGCCGACCTGTCCCGGATATGCTGCGACGCTCGGTCTTGGTCGCGCCCGGGCGAGTGCTTGAATGCCCTGGTAATCACGCCACGCGGCCTAGCGCGCGATA
>JAGWRJ010000890.1 GCA_028869725.1 Alphaproteobacteria bacterium
ATAAAGGTCGCTGCGCGCGTCAAGGGTAAAGGCTTCGCCCGGGCTGCGCCCGCCCTTGACCCGCTCCGCTCCTCGCATGCCGAGACCGGCGCGGGCTTGCAGGCAGCCACGCGCTGACGCGCGGTTGCCTGCCGCCGATCGACACCGAGGTCTGCGCGAGGTCTGCGGCTTCTGCATTGGACCTCCTTGCTGGCCGGGGGGGATGGACAGGGGGGTGTCCCCCCTGCCGTGCGCGCATCAGCGCGCACGAGCGCCGGCCTCGGTCGTGTCGGAGCCTCGGTGCCGCCCGGCGCGTCCCCTAAAGGCCTGCGCCGGAGCCTGCGGCCCCAGCCGGCACCCACCGATAGAACGTCGGCACCGACACCCCGAGGGTTGCGGCCACGTCCTTTGCTGGCATGCCTTGGCGCAACAGTTTCTTGGCCGCCTCGATCTTCGCCGGCGTCATGCGGCGCTTTCGGCCGCCGACCCGCCCCGCTTTGCGCGCCGCCTCGAGGCCTGCGCGGGTTCGCTCGGCGATCAGCTCGCGCTCCATCTGCGCCAAAGACGCCATCACATGGAAGAAGAACCGCCCGGACGGGGTGGAGGTGTCGATGGCATCGGTCAGACTGCGAAACTGAATGCCCCTGGCGTGCAGGCCTTCGACCAGCTCGACCAGCCCCTTGACCGTGCGCCCCAGGCGGTCGAGCTTCCACACCACCAGCGTGTCGCCTTCGCGCAGCGCATCGAGCGCCTTGGCCAGGCCCGGGCGGTCGGCGCGCAGCCCGCTCATCGCATCCTCATACATCCGGGAGCACCCGGCAGCCGAGAGCGCCTGGCGCTGCAATTCCAGGTTCTGATCCTGGGTGGACACACGCGCGTAGCCGATCAGCATGGCTTGGCCGGGTTGGATTCCTCAAGCAGCTTGGCCATCTTCTCGCGGCCCGATGCATCAAAGCCCTGCCGATGGGCCTTGCCCTCGATATAGCCCGAGATGAAGGCCAGGCCATCGAGCTCGGGCGGGTTGCTGCTGGATAGGCCTGCCAGGCCTGCGGCGTAACCCGCTAGCCACGCCTGGCGATCCATGCTGACGAGCGTGTGATGCGACATGAGGATTCTCCTTCTCGAAACTCAGCACCATGCTAACCAATCGAGAAGAAACAATCAAGAGAGGATTACGAGAACGCAAAACCCGCGCAAGTCCTTGATCGATCTGTCGCTTTCAGAAGGCGGTAGCACGAAATATCAGGAGTCGGCTGCACTGGTAGATTGCAGCGCGGCATATAGGGCCGTCTTGCTCACCTTGAGCCGTGTAGCGACCTCCCGGACATTCAGCCCGTTGGCGATGTGCTCCCGCGCCCGCTGCAACTTCTCGGCGGTGACCACCGGCTTTCTGCCGCCCTTGCGCCCTCTGGCCGCCGCAGCAGTCAACCCGGCCCTGGTGCGCTCGCGGATCAGATCGCGCTCGAACTGGCCCAGCGCGCCGAACACGTGGAAGATGAGCCGACCGCCTGGCGTGGTGGTGTCAATGGCTTCCGTCAACGACCGGAACCCGACGCCCCGCGCTTCCAGTGCGCCGATGGTCTCGATCAGATGCGGCAACGAGCGCCCGAGCCGATCCAAGCGCCAGACGGCCAGCACATCCCCGTCCCGCAGATAGGCCAGCGCATCGGCTAGGCCAGGCCGGTCGGTCTTGGCCCCAGATGCCGTGTCCTCAAAAATCCGCTCGCAGCCTGCCTTGCGCAGCGCATCCACCTGCAAGGCTGTGTCCTGCTCTACCGTCGAAACCCGCGCATAGCCGATCAGTGCCATCAACCACCCCTTTGTCCGTTCTTCCGTCCGGCTATCTTAGTGTCCGATAAGCCATTCGGAAAGAGGTTGTCGGACAGAATTGGGGTTGACCGGCTAACGGTCGTTTGAGGGACAAGGCGGCGGCTGGCGTCAGCCGAAAAGCTCGCTGTGCGAGCCAAGCCGCGCCAAGCGCAGGGTGTCGGAATCGGACTTGCGGTAGATCATTAGCAGATCGGGCTTGATGTGGCATTCACGGTAGCCCGCCCAATCGCCGGAAAGGTCGTGATCGCGGTAGCGCGCATCGAGGGGCTGATCGCTCGCCAGCGCGACCAGTACCGGCTTGAGCGCGTCATCAAGCGTGGCGCGGTGCAGGCCCTTGGCCTCGCGCTTGTAATCGCGTTTGAACGCGGAGGAACGGTCAATCGTCCGCATGCAAATCCGCCATCAGATCGTCCACGCTGGTGAACTTCTTGCCCTTGCCCGCTTCCAGCTCGGCAATGGCCTTCTTGGTGGTGGCATTGGGCACCTTCACATCGAAGGGCAGGCGATGTTCGTCGGCGATGCGCAGCATCAGCAGGCGGATGGCGTCGGAAATTGACAGGCCCATTGCTTCAAGCGCGGTGGCGGCGCGCTCCTTGGTGTTGGTGTCGATGCGGGCGCGGACGTAGGTGTCGGCAGTGGTGCTCATGGCAATTCTCCGGGAACGGTTCAGATACCCATATCGTAGTCACAATGCGACTACACGCCAAGGCCGCATCGTGCAGGGGATTTCTGAGCAATTCCGGCCCCTTGCGGCACTTCGTGCATAGGACTGCTAACACGGCCCGTTCAGAAGTCGGCTGCACACCGGGCGGCCCGCCCCGTGAACTGGTGCAGTCGTCTTCTGAAAATGACACGATCGTCAAGGCGCTGCGCGGGTCTTGGGCTTCTCGAAAACGGTGGTTATGCGCCAATGAAAAGTTCATTGACGGCACCTTGGTCCGAAACCAGAAAAATCCGTTCGAAACAGTGGTTCAACTTGAGGTGGAGACCAGCATCTGCGTATGTGTCAGCGTCGGCTAAACAATAGTCGTTTAGCAAGGCGAGCCAAATGGGTTTAGACAATCCACTGCAAATTTTGTCCTTCACCAGAATGCGATCCTCAAGAAGTAGGTGAGCGTTCATAGGAATGTAAGTCAGCGAATTTTTATTGGTCACTAACCCATGTATTTTCCTCTTAATCGGCTGTTGTTCGATGACCGAAACCGTAACCTTGGAACCTTCTATTTTCCTTTCTTCCTTGAAGCCTTTCTTTGGATCCGCCGCAATTTCTTCAACCCATTGCTTAAGGGATTTTTTAAAGCTCCTAGCATTCTGCACTGGAATACAAAGCTCTATCAATAGACCAATTTTTTCGGGGAGTCTTTGTCCCACCTCAGCATCTAATTTATCCAGTATACGGATACCAAATATATCCTGCTTATTCCGATTACCGAGTCTTCCGTCTGACTCAAACGTAAACTGGGAAAGTCGTGTTACCTCAACGCCTATGCGAGAGATCCCGACATGCAAATAGAGGTCGGGCGGGTCTTCACCATCGGAAACGGATGCGCGCGACGCACCACCAAGAAATTCGACCAAAGCGTGACCTACGAATTCCTCATCAGGGCGCATGTGGTTCCTCTCTAAACGTTGACGCGGTTCATTCATGCGGGTGCAGGGTTTTGCAGGGGCGACTATTTAGGGGCGCCAAAATGAGGCTGATTCATTACATTCTTTCCATTTTTCTTCAAGTAATCTTTTTTGCTCAGATCGCAGGCCAAGTAGGTTAGTTATATGCAAAGATTTTTTTATAGACAAAATTGCGCTTTGAAAATATAAGAAAATTGCCACCAGTACTAATGCGAGAGCCAGTTTATAGAAGAAGATGGTCAATAAAAAAATAGCGGCTGCGCATAGTGAAGTCTTTATGTATTCTTTCGCATTAAACCTTGTTGTTTTTTCTATAGAGTCGTCGATTCTGTTTAATATGCCCTGATGTACCTTTGCTGGGGTGAGGTCAATTTCGATTAGCAGCGCATATATCCCGCCTTGGATTTCTGTATTAGTTATTTTAGAAACTAAGTTTTTTAATTTTTGCCTTCTTTCCTTTTCGAGAAAAGACACATTTGAATTATAAATCCCACTATATATGGGGGTGTTTTTTTCTATTCGCCAAAGATCAAGAGATTCCATCTCTCTTTTATGCTGCCTTTCGATTTCAATAAAAGCATCGTGCATTCCGGCTTTTTTAAAAAGAAAGTGAAGATCCTTTTCGAGTTTTAAAAAAAACTCTGAAATAGTTGTTTTGGCGGCGCGGTCGAGACCAAGAAAAGCATGGTTTTGCAAGCTATTGGCAATCAGTTCATCTGTAATGGCAGTATTATCAAGCATAATTCTATTCCGTCTGCGTTTCAGTGGGAGCTCGCCACATTCCAAAGCCGTCACCAATGAACCGAGCGCCACAGACTGTGCATGTATAGAAATACTCGTCGTCTCTGCTTCCATGATGGCCAACGCTGACGGCACATCCGTCCCGTCGAAGACCTTGGTGTCGGATGTTAGACGTGCCGGTAATGATCGCGTCGCAGTTTTCGCAAGGTTTTTCGTATTGCATAAAGGCAGTGGGTTTCAAATACAATTTGAATATCTGGCTGGGATGAGACAAATTGCGCCATTGTGTCTCGTTTGCCGTGCCGCCTGGCTGCTTCCACAGAGGGAAAGCACGAGGCGGGACATGACAGAAAACGAGACAAAAAGTCGAACGGTGTCATGCGCTTGGCCATTGTTGCGAGCCGTGAAGTAGACGCAAGACCTCGATGCGCCCGCCTGTGACCCGATACACCGCGACAAAGGGTGTGCGGCTGATGACCAGTTCGCGCGTTCCTGCGCGGCGGCCTGGCCGCCCGATCTCCGGTTGATCGACAAGCATGCCGATCTGTGCCGTGATGGCGTCACCCGCGTTGACCGCTGCCAGTGGGTTGTCTTGGGCAATGAAATCGATCTGTGCATCCCGGTCTCTCATCGCCCTGAGCAACCAAACGATCTTCAAGCGCCAGTCCCTTGGTGTGCTTTCAGCAAGGATGCGCGCTTGTCAGCCCATTGTTGGGTGGCGTCCTCATTCGATACCCAGACAGCGCCTGGAGCGTCTGCCTCTTGGATGGCCAGATCGACCTGCGCACGAAACCAGGCGTCATGCTCCAGCGCCTCTTGTCGCCGCACATAGTCGCGCATGAAGTCGCGCAAGAGCTGGGCTGCCGTGCGGTCACGCGCTTTCGCAGCGGCGGTGAATTGTTCCTTCAGCGGTTCATCGACCCGGAAGGTGAACGTGGCTTGGTTCATGGCGCACCCTAATGTGTTACGGCGTCATTTTACCGTTGCACATTCAGTCCGTCGGCAACTGCCGGGATTGCAGGAGGAGCCGGAAAGCGGCTGTGGCGAAGTCATTGAGTGTCGGAAACTCATCGGCCAGGGCGTCGGCCAGGGCCAGATCCACCTTGCGCTTGAGCGCCACCGGGATCGATGGCGACACCTTCACGCTGGGAACATTGGCCGTGCTCGACGACCGAGGCCGCCCCATGCGGCGTACCGGCTTGGTCTCCTGCACGATGACACGCGGGGCCTCGATGCGGGACGGTGTTGTGGGTTGCGGGCGAATGGATTCCAGCAGCTTGCCGACTTCGGCGTTCCGGCCAGTTGATGCAGTCATGGTCTTTCCTCACTCAAAAATCGCACGATTTCCTGCCCGAGCGCATCGATCTCCGCCCAGGCCTTGCCTCCATCCTCTGCCTTGACACTGTTGCCCTTGAGCAAGGCGCGGGCATAGGCCACTCGGTTGCCGATCTGTGCATCCAGTACCTTCAACCCAGACGATGCCAGGTGCTCCCGAATCTGGTTGGTGAACTCCGTGCCTGCAATCACCATCGTCAGCACCACGGCCGAGGCCAGCGCCGGATTGCGCGTGCGGCGGATCTCCGCGATGTACTCCATCGTCTGCCGGGCAGCGAGCACATCCAGTGGCGATGCCTTGCACGGCACGATGGCCGCGTGCGCAATCGACAGCACATCGACCAGCTCCCGCGACAGATAAGGCGGCGTGTCGATCACCGCCACATCGAACGGTTCCAGCCGCTTGGCCAGCTCGTCATACGTCTGGAAATCGCCGCGGCGGATCAGCGCCACATCCTCCCGGTTGCCGAATGCAGCCAACAAGTGAGACAGACTGCCCTGCGGGTCGATGTCCACCAGGGCGCAGGCATAGCCCGCCTCGCCAAACCAGCTGTGCAAGTTGGCGGCTATCGTGGTTTTACCCACCCCACCCTTCTGGTGTGCGATCGCGATGACAAGAGACATTCAAGAACTTTAACAGGAAAGAAATAAGGAATCGTCGGTCTTTATACACAAATAGATAAGCGTCAAAGAGTATAAGAACTAAAGATTTTGAGATGCTCATTTTGTAAGGCGCATCAGAATGGCAATTTATAAGCTACACTGCTGGCATGGCGACCCCAAACAAGACCAAGCCCGAGGTGCTTCTGGAGCGCCGTCGACATGAGCTCAAACCGAAGTCTGGCGGCGGCATTCTGAGTTATGAGGTCTGGGGCGTCGTTGAGAACGGCAAGACCCATGTCACGCGCTACAACCTGGCGTACATCAATCTTGCCCTGTGCGCGGTCGATCATGGGCGGGTGCTGGGCTATGACAACGCCCACGGCTACCACCATCGCCATCACATGGGCCAGGTCGAGCCCGTCGAGCACACCAGTTTTGAGGCGACCGTCGAGAAGTTTCAGGAAGAAGTCATGGCGCTTCTCAATGCACACAAGGAGTCCAAATGATGAACAACCGCGTTGTGATCCGCACTGGCGATGAAGTGGAATTTTTCGCCGCTGCCAAGGATGCCAAGATCCCCGAAAACCTGCAGCACTTCGCCGAAGAAAGCGTCACCAAGACCCGCGAAGCGTTCCACAAGTTCAACGCCGCCGCCAAGGACAATGCCAAGGTGATGGAAGACGTCGTGCTCGCCTCGACCGCCGGCAACAAGGCCATTGGCGAGAAGCTGTTCCAGAACACCGTCGCCAACACCGAATCGCTGTTTGACGCTGCCCAGGCGATCGCCAAGGCAAAGACCCTTCCGG
>JAGWRJ010000891.1 GCA_028869725.1 Alphaproteobacteria bacterium
CCCAGCGAGGCCATTTCCAACATTTCCTCGAAGGCTACGCGCTGCAAGCGTTGTGCCTTCGAGACAATCCGCGGATCGGTAGTATAGACCCCATCCACGTCTGTGTAGATGTCACAGCGGTCGGCCTCGAGCGCCGCGGCAATCGCCACGGCCGAGGTGTCGGATCCACCACGACCCAAGGTGGAAACCCGGTGATCCGGTGCGATGCCCTGAAAACCGGCGATCACGGCAACCTGACCTTGGGCCAGACGCTCGCGCAACAGCGTAGGATCGATATGCTCGATCCGGGCTGAACCATGCATGGCGCTGGTTTCGATCGGGATCTGCCAGCCCAGCCAGGAGCGCGCCTGCACCCCAATTGCTCCCAGGGCGACAGCTGTCAGTCCGGCCGTAATCTGTTCGCCGGCGGCCACTACGACGTCGTATTCACGGGCATCGTGAAGCGGCGACAGAGCGCGGGTCCAGCCGACCAGCTTGTTGGTTTCCCCTGCCATGGCCGAGACCACGACCGCGACCTCATGGCCGGCGTCAACCTCGCCTTTGACGAGGTTCGCGACGTGACGGATGCGCTCGAGGTCGGCCACCGAGGTACCGCCGAATTTCATCACAATCCGGGCCATAAAATTCGAAACTCACACTGTTTTGCGATGCGATCTGGCATACATAGCCGGATGCTGCGGCGCACTCAACGCGCGAGTGCGTGGCGCCGGGGACCGGACCGGCGCGCAGGGGGGCCTTGCGGCCGCAGTCGAAATACGTCCCTCTGCGGACGGCCTCGGCCAGCCGAGGGACAGGGATACCCACGCATGGCGGAGTTGGGCATTTGTCCATCAACCGCTAGCATAGAGCATACTCAAGGCTGCACTCATGTCTTCTGCCCACTCCTCCTCCATCGATCCCGCGGAAGTCGAAAAATTTTCGGCGATGGCCGAGGCCTGGTGGGACCCCACCGGCGCTTTTGCCCCCCTGCACCGCTTCAATCCGGTGCGGCTCAGCTTCATCCGTAACGAGGCCCTGGCCCGGTTCGGACGCGACCCCAGATCCTTGACCCCGTTCACCGGGCTCACGCTGCTGGACCTTGGCTGCGGGGGGGGACTGCTCTGCGAGCCCATGACACGACTGGGCTTTGCTGTCACGGGGGTCGATGCGTCAGAGAAAAACATCCACGTCGCGCACCTTCATGCGCAGCAGCAGGCCCTGCCCATCACCTATCGCACCGCCACCGCAGAAATGCTTGCAGGCGAAGGACGCAGCTTTGATGTCGTGCTGAATATGGAGGTGATCGAGCACGTCGCCGATCCGTTGACCTTCCTCAAATCCTGCGCCGAGCTGGTACGCCCGGGGGGCATCCTGATCAGCGCTACGCTCAACAAGACCTTCAAATCGCTGGCGCTGGCAAAGTTTGCTGCTGAATATGTGTTGCGCTGGCTACCGCCAGGAACCCATGACTGGAACCGCTTCCTGCCTCCCGCCCAGCTGCACGCACTGCTCAAGCAAAGTGGACTTGAAGTGACCAAACTGCAGGGCGTCAGCTTCAGTCCGCTGTCCTGGGATTGGCACCTCAGCCATGACACTGACGTCAACTACATGATGGTGGCCCACAGGCCAACCAGTTGAGCGGCCTAGGCACGCCGCTCGACCGTCCCAAGCGCATCCGCAAGGCGAGTGGTCGCGGTTCCCGGACGTAGAGGCTTGGGTTGGCTGTCATGCGGCGCCCATCCCGTGAGGTAAACAATGTCAAAGCTGGCTCTGAAGCGAGATTGATCCGGGGTCCCGCTGTCCTGGTAGCGGGCTAGCATTGTTGCCAGCAGACGACGCGTCAGCGGCCGGCGATCGCGGGCGCAGAGATAATTCATCTCGCCCATTGCACGAAGATCACCCGTCAACTTGCTGAATTCTTTGTAGTTTACAGAGGTCCGTTCGACATCAGCCACTGGCAGGGCAAAACCCGCACGCTGCAACAGCATACCCAGACTGCGCACGTCAGCGAAGGGTGACACCCGCGGACTTAGCCCATCATGGAGTTCGAGTTCGGCAGCAGCAAACGCCGCGCGCAGTTCGTGCAGGGTACTCTCGCCAAAAAGCGCCGCAACGAATACCCCATCGGGCTTCAGGAGGCTGCGGATCTGAGCGAGGGCTCCGGGAAGGTCGTTGACCGCGTGCAGCGACAGCACGCTGGCCACGAGATCGAAACTTGCAGGCGCGAACGGTAAGGCTTCCTCATCACCGATCAGCTGCCCGCCCTCACCGGCTACAAGCGACAGCGCGGTCCAGCGTCCCGCATAAGGGGAAAGGCGCGATCGGCTTTCAGGAGTACTGGCCAGGTCAAGACCATCGTGAAACCGACGTCGTATCGCCCCCAGCCGTTCAGCCACACCATCTGCGGCCTCCAGCAGTAAAAAGCGATCTTCCCCTTGGCTCAGCCCCCGCGCACGACGCCGGCGATAAAGCGCCCGGTCGAAGATCTGCGGCACCTCGGTGTCGCCCCGCTGCGGGTGAGAGTATGAAGCTGCCATCTCCCCTCCTAGCCCACCAATAGCCTCAGCGGCAATGGCGGCCAGTTTGCACCGCGGATGGCAAAATCAGAGGTTCGCCCGCTCATCCTGCGGTGCATGGGTGCAGTCTGCGTGTTGTGCTAAACCCTGCCTGCCCTATATTTTGTACCCATCGCGCTAAAGGCTATGCCCGTGCCCCCTATCACTATCTATACCACACCTCTCTGC
>JAGWRJ010000892.1 GCA_028869725.1 Alphaproteobacteria bacterium
TGGATGAAAGTGCGCATCGGTGCCCTGTATCAGCATCGCGAGGAAATGGCGACCACGGACAAGGGAACCAAGATCGAGCCGTTACCCTTCATGGACCGGCTGCTCGATCCCTATCGGGTGGTGTTCTGATGGGCATTGTCTCCGCCGGGATACTGGACCAGCGCATCACCATCCAGGAACTCACGGTGGTGCGGGGCGCATTGGGGGGTCACGACGAAACCTGGTCAACGCTCGCCACGGTCTGGGCGCAGAAGCTCGACATGACCGGGCGCGAGATCTTTCAGGCGAAAGCCATGGGCAGTGCCGCGACGCTCCTCATCACCATCCGCTACCGGCCCGACGTCAAAGCCAGTATGCGCGTGGTGTTCTCGGACGGCTCCATGGCCCGGATCGAGTGGATCCGGCATGTGACGCGCAAGGAAAGGCTGGAACTCTACTGCCTCAAACTCGATGGCTGATATCAGGATCGAAGGCCTCGAGGGGCTGCAGAACCTCCTCGACCAGTTCCCTGCCCGGATGGAAGCCAATGTCGTGCGGGGCGGGTTGCGGGCGGCGGCCAAGGTGATCCGGGACGAAGCGCGGCGGCGCTGTCCTGTGGGTGACCCGGCCACCTTGCCCAAAGGTCATGAGCCTGGCGCATTGCGCGACTCCATCCGGGTCTCGGTGTCCTCACGTCATGGAAAGATCACGGCCAGCATCAAGGCCGGAGGCAAGGGCAATGTCTATTATGCCCCGATGGTGGAATACGGCACTGCGCGGCACCTGATCAAGCCCAAAAACCGCAAGAGCCTCTTCATCGCGGGGCTCTTCAAGGAACTGGTCGAGCACCCGGGGGCCACCAAAAAGCCGTTCATGCGCCCGGCACTGGATGCCAAATGCAGCGAAGCCGCAGACGCTATCGCCACCTATATCCGCAAAAGACTCGCTGACCTGGTCGGGAAATGAACGCCGAAATTGCCCTTTATGCCCTGCTCAATGCGTCCAGTGGGCTCGCTACCTTGGTGGCTACCCGTATTTACCTGGACACCCGGCCTGAGGCCGACCCGTTGCCGGCCGTGGTGTTTGAGCTGATCAGCGACAAACAAGACAACCAGCGCATCGGCGAGCAGGAAAAAGCCACGGCCCGGATGCAGGTCAATTGCCTGGGGCAGAGCGCCGAGGATGCCGCCAACGTGCGGGAAGCTGTGCGGCTTGCCTGCCACAACAAAACCGGCACTTTCGGCGGGGTCACGGTGGTGTTCTGCATTCAGGAAGGCGCCGGTGCAGATACCTACGACGAGCTCGTGAACATTTACGTGAAACCCATCGATTTCATGCTGCATTACCTGCGATAGGAGGGAGCAATGACCGAACAGAATCCGGACGACATTCCGGCCATTCGCACTACGCCCATCGTCGAAACCATCGAAGGCTGGGCGCATGATCTCGCCGGTAACATCCCGGCGCTTCGGGAAACGCAGGCCTGGAACATCTTCCGCTCTGCCATCGACGACCTTAAAAAGCGTTTGAGCTGATCCCTCTAATTCTCCTCACCCCCGTAACGGCCGCGCAAGCGGCCTTTTTTTTCGACTTCATTCCAGGAGTTACATCATGTTGGTCTTTGGATCGGGCTACCTTTATGGCATTGGCACGGCTGCCAATTCCTCGCCGCGCAAGTTCGCGACCCTGCAGGACACCTCCTTCGACTTCACGTTCGCGGTCAAGGAACTCTACGGTCAGCAGAACCTGCCCGTGGATGTTCGTCGCGGTGAGGGGAAACTGACCGGTAAGGCGAAGTTCGGCAAAATCAGTGGCGGCATGCTGAATGACCTGTTTTTCGGGCAGACGGCTACCACCGGGCTGTTGCTCTCGTCCATCGGTGAAGCCTGGTCCATTCCTTCCGCCACACCGTACACCGTGACCGTGGCCAATTCGGTCAACTTCGACACCGATCTGGGTGTGACCTATGCGGCAACCGGCCTGCCTTTCACCAAAGTGGCCAGCGCCCCCATTGCTGGCCAATATTCAGAGACTGCAGGGGTTTACACCTTTGCCGCCGCTGATGCTGGCACCGCCGTGCTGGTCGATTATCTCTATACCGCCACGACAGGGGGTACCAAGATCACCATGAGCAATCAGGTGATGGGCACCA
>JAGWRJ010000076.1 GCA_028869725.1 Alphaproteobacteria bacterium
CCACCCTCTGAGCGGTGGCGATTTTCACTTTTTCTCTAGCTGCCAGAAGCGGTTAACGACCCCGCCACTGAGCGCTATTTTAGGAACGCTATATTATTTGTTTTCGTCAAGCAAGTGTTGGGCTGTCAATTTTCCTTCACCATCCGAGCCGGCGCGGATGGTGATCGCGGCAGCTCTCCCATCGCCCACGACAGGTGGCCGGATTGACTGCGAGGCTTCCAGCCCGGCCGCCCCCAGGATGGGCCGTGGCCGTGACGAAATCCCGGCTTTTGCGCACCGCAGACCGCCTGAACCTGCAGCAGCCCGACACAAACGCGCTCTTACTTCAAGGGGCGCCAGGACAGGCCAGTCTGGCCGCGCCGCTCGCGAGGTGCTCCGAACCGGACCTCGACAAGAGCGTCGCCTGGACCACACATGGCGATCATGGCTTGTGCGGCTGGCCCGGCGCGTATTCCGCCTCTATGTGGCCCTTCAGTTCGGCATTGGTGAACCAGACGGGCTTGGTCTTCATGGCAACGAACATGCGCGTCTGATCATTGTAGTGCGGGGACTGTGGGTGGCTCTCGGTGGCACCATACGGGCTGATGCTCTGCGCGGAAACATGACCGTTCTTGTCCCAGGTTACGAATATGATGAGCGTGTCGCCATCGTCTGCGTGTAGCGTGCCATCCTTCTGGAGTTTGCCATAGACAGCGCGATAGATATCTGGCCCGCCATCGATGGGCAGGTTGATATTGCCACGCACAATGCGATTGACCTGTCCCCACCTTGGATCAAGCCGACCGAAATGCTTCTTCAGGTTGGCTATTGCCTTGTGGAAGGACACGGCCAGGGAAACCGGCTTGCGATGGCCCCACTCCGCACTCATCACCGGGGCGATGGTCAAAACTGCGAGCGCCGTGCCACGGTCTGCAACATTCGTCATCCTGTCCCAGTGGCGGAGAATGTCCTGCGCATGGAGCACATCAACGTCGCCGTGGGCGGGCATTGCTATCAGCTTGGCCACATCCGCCATGAACTCGGAGCGCCTGCTATAGGCAAGATCGTATTTGAATTTCCGGAAGGCCGCCGCGGTAATCGACTTGTCGCTGCCAAAGTTTTTCAGCGCGCGCCAGGCCCGGTTTGTCATGTTGGTCTGGATACCCATCCATTTCGGGAAGTCGGCGGGCTTGAGGTCGTCCTCAGGCGCCGTCGCGACAAAGGGCATGTTATTCGAATTAAAGACAAAGCCTGATTTTGGGTTCCAGATCTGCGGCACCTTTGAAAATGGCAGATAATGATGCCAGATCAGATCGCTGCGCGTCCCGTCTATATAGCCCTGCCAGTTGATTCCCGGTTTGCGTACCGGAAATTCGGCATTATAGACGTAGCCGATATTCCCCTTCGCATCGGCATAGATGTAGTTGATGCTGGGCAAGGCGCCCATTGCCAACGCCGCACGCCATTGGTCGAGGTCCTGCGCCTTGTCGAGCCGGTAATATTCCAGCGCCTGGCGCACTTCGCCCATGCCGGCATAGCGGATCGCGAAGGTGCCATGATCGGTCTTCAGCACCGGGCCCTGCGCAGCGAAGTAGACGGGGCGATAGGCTGTCCACACGATGGGACCCCAGATCTTCACGCGGATAGCGGCGTTCTCAATCTTGAAATCATGCCAGCTGCCGTCGAGCCAGTACTGGTTGGCGTCCTTCGGATTGATTTTCAGACGATAGATGTCGACCAGATCCGGATCATTGACCGTGTTGGCCCAACCCAGGTGTCTGTTGAAGCCATGCAGCACGAACGGGGCGCCCGGAAAGAGACCGCCCGCCATGTGCCAACCCTGCTGGCTTTGTACCACCACCTCATACCATGCCACCGGGCCAGTATAGGGTTGATGAGAATTGATGAGCAGACGCGTCGCCCCGTCGGCCGAGCGCTCGGGCGCTACCGCCACGCCGTTGGATCCGATCTCGGGCGGGGGCTTGCCACCGGTTTTGCGCATCAGACGGCGCAGCGTATCCTGAAAGCCGTAAAAGAATGGCGTCTTGAACATGAAGCCTGCAGCCACGTCCTTCCCGGTCACTGGCTGGAAGTCGCGCTTCACCTCGCCTGGATGCAGCGCTGCATAATAGTTCACGCCGTCGGCATAGGCCCGCAATATAGCCCGGAAATTCGCCGGTAGTTCCTTCTTGTAGCGCGCACGAATGGTGGGCCACACCCGCATCAGGTGGACGAGGTAATCACCTGCTGCAGCCTTTACACCTTTACTTTCCGCCAGCCTGCCGCGCACGGCCATCACCACGTCCTGAATGGTCTTGAAGTCATCCTCGCTGTGGGCATAACCCACACCAAAGGCGACATCGGCGTCGGTCTTTCCCTCAATATGCGGTATGCCATAGGTATCGCGGATGATGGTGACGTGATACCGGCCGGCCCTGGCAATCGCACCGCTGAGGTCGGAATGCCGTAACCAGACAATGCGTCCGGTCAGGCACAGATAGGCCAACACGATAAGCCCAGCTGCCGCCAGCACTGTCGTTGCCATCCGAACGATACGCATAGCCCCACGTCCCCCCTAATCGAGGTGGACCATAACAGCCAATCGCCACACAATGAATACGGATCAGGATGAATCCGGCCCAGCCCTCAAAGCGCCCGCCCTGAAATGCGACGCGGCGGATGATGTCTCAATTTCCGCCACGGATGCGCCAGCTACCGACCATCAGGGGCCGGTGCGCACGCTTGCTGATCCAGGTCAAGGTGCCCGCACCCAAGTTTGGAATCCTTGTCGGCAAGCAGATGAGATGAGCCATGATGGATCGTGGCTGGCGGCATTTCCCGCATGAAGCCGATCTCGGCCTATGTGGCTGGGGGCCGGCGCTTGCAATTGCCTTCGAGCAGGCTGGCCTTGCTCTCACGGCGGCTGTCACCACTTCCAAAGTAAATGAATATATCGAAGTGGGCGTGACCTGCACGGCACCCGATCCGGAGTTGCTCTTCGTGGACTGGTTGAATGCAATCATTTACGAAATGGCGGTACGAAACATGGTTTTCGGACGCTACGCAATCTGCATCAATGATGATCAATTGACGGCGACATTGTGGGGTGAACCGGTCGACCGAACGCGCCACGAACCGGTCTGCGAGCCGAAGGGGGCGACCTATACAGAATTGCGCGTGGCTGAGGATGACGGCGGCATCTGGTCCGCCTGCTGCGTCGTGGATGTGTGAGGACGAAGCCATGGATCCGTCCCGTTTTACCCAGCTTGACGAGACAGCCTGGCAGATCGACCCCATCGGCGCGATGCGTGTGCCGGCGATCATCTACGCGGATGAGAAGCTGATCCGCGACATGGACGAAAAAGTCTACACCCAGGTCACGAACGTCGCGATGCTGCCAGGCATTGTGCGCGCCTCCTATGCGATGCCAGATGCCCATTGGGGTTATGGTTTTCCCATTGGCGGCGTCGCGGCGTTCGATGCAGAAGACGGCGGGGTTATCTCGGCCGGCGGTGTCGGCTTTGACATCTCCTGCGGTGTGCGCACCATGCTGACAGGAACGCCCGTGGCAGACGTCATGCGCGCACAGCGGTCCTTGGCCGATTCGCTGTTCGAACAGATTCCGGCGGGTCTGGGCAGCGAAGGTGCGATTGAGCTCGATCCTGCGGCCATGGACGAGATGCTGATGGGGGGCGCGCGCTGGGCCTGTGGGCAGGGCTATGGCGACACGCGTGATCTCGAACGCATCGAGGAAGAGGGCTGCGTGGCAGGCGCGCGGCCGGACTGCGTCTCCGATCGTGCAAAAAAACGTCAGCGCCGCGAGATGGGGACACTGGGGTCGGGAAATCACTATCTGGAGGTACAGGCCGTCGCCGAGATTTTCGATGCAGCGGCTGCGCGGGCCTATGGTCTTGTGGCAGACGAGGCCGTGGTCTCGATCCATTGCGGCTCCCGCGGCCTCGGTCACCAGATCGGCACCGATTATCTCAAGGAGATGCTGGTTACCTCAGGCGA
>JAGWRJ010000893.1 GCA_028869725.1 Alphaproteobacteria bacterium
CAAGCTTGAGCGACTTGCATTTGAACGGGGTGAAGAAGGGGTCGAGCAGGGTCATCTCCTAACCTTGTGTCCAGCCAGCCATCAGAGGCGGCGAAGAAAGCTTCGCAGCGCCGCGAGATAGGCGGGCGCATCCTCGATGAAGGGGGCGTGTCCGCATCCAGCCATGGTCGCAGCGGTGCCCTTCTTGGCCATTTGCGCGGCGAGCAGGCCGATCTGCGGATCGAGAATTGCATCCTTGCTGCCAACGATCGACAGTAGCGGAACGGCAAGCGCAGCCAGTGTCTTGCGTTGGTCGGTTTCGCCCAGACTGCGGAGCGAGGTGAGCACATCGGGGCCGCTGTCGATGAACGCGTTCCACATCCAGTCGATCGTGGCAGGGCTGACTTCGCGCGCGCAGACGCCCTCGGCCAGGCCGCGGAAGAACCCTGCGCGGTCGCCAGCAAGCGCTGCAGCCGTAGCATCGAGCGAGCCCGGTTCGCCGCCATAGGGAAAGTCGTCCGCGCGGATGAAGCGTGGCGATGCCCCGCAAGTCAGGACCACGCCGGCCGCCATCGCACCCAGCACACGCGCGGCCTCTACTGCGACCGCGCCGCCCAGCGACCAGCCATTGAGGACGACGGGCACGGATGTCTCGCGCTGCACAATCCGGCACACGTCCTGCGCCAATGCGCCGATCGACATGTCCTCGAAATCGCGATCGGACTGGCCACAGCCGCGCTGGTCGATGACCAGCACCGCATGGCCATCGCCCTTGAGCGCTTCGACCGTGCCCGCCCAAATCCTGCCGGACATGGCCCAGCCGTGGATGAGGACGACGGGCGTGCGCGTGCCGCGATGATGCTCGTAGTAAACCGACCGGCCATCGCCGACGTCGAACCGGGCCATCCTCTCTCTCCCTTTCGGCAGCCCGCTATTGCGGTGCTGCAAGCGTTATCCCGACAAGCGGGCTGAAATGATGCATCTTCACGCGTCGTAGTGCGATCTTCCACACGCCATTGCGCCGTGAGAAGTGGTCGACATAAGTCGCGGCAACCGTCTGGGCCTGCCCATCGCTGGTATTGCCGATACAATAGACGTCACAGACGCCGCGCGCGGCATTGGGCCCTTCGGGCGTAATCCGCAGATTGGTCGTGTAATGCGTGGACATCGCCCAGGCTGGCCAGAGGATGTCGACGACCGCATGGGTGATCCCGGCGTGGCCCTCGAAATTGCCGAAGGGTGGGCCGATTTCCCAGACCGCATCCTCCCACCAGATGGCCATAAAGCGATCGAGATCGCGCTTGTCAAAACCGTGGCAGTAGTCACTGGTCAGGTCAACCAGGGCCATGCGGGTTTCGAGGGCATCGAGACGCTGTTCGAGCGAAAGGGTCATCGCGGTGGCTCCTCGCCAAGATAGGCCGCGAACTTCTCAAGTGCTGCGGCGCGGCGGTCGGGCACGAAATAGCTTGGCCACTTTCCGGTGGCGGGCGCGACGTGCCTAAGGATATCCTTCGCGACGGACACCTTGTGGACTTCCGTCGGGCCATCAACGATCCCCATTTCGGGGACGTACTGCCACATGTCCATCAACGGCATTTCGTTCGACATGCCAAGCGAACCGTGAAGATGGAGCGCGCGATAGACCACGTCCTTGAGGACGCCTGGCATTGCCGCCTTGATCGCGGATATCTCGCGGCGGACGCGATGGGTGTAGCCCTTGTCCTCATCCATCAGCCAGGCGGCGTAGAGCACATGCAGGCGGAACTGGGTGATCTGGGTATAGCTGTCGGCAATGCGTTCCTGGACCATCTGCTTGTCGGCCAGACGTTCGCCCTTGGTGATGCGCGAGACCGCGCGCTCACACATCATGTCCATCGCCTTGTTGAGCATGCCAACGGTGCGCATCGCATGGTGGATGCGGCC
Source organism: Alphaproteobacteria bacterium (assembly GCA_028869725.1). GTDB lineage: Bacteria > Pseudomonadota > Alphaproteobacteria > Micropepsales > Micropepsaceae > Rhizomicrobium. The sequence goes on from JAGWRJ010000893.1 coordinate 1,903, forward strand.
ACCGCCGAGGCGCGACTGGGCGACCTTGAAGCCCTCGCCTACCGCGCCCAGTGTGTTGGCGCGGGGCACGCGGCAGGCATTGAAGCGCAAGTAGCCGTGGACACCACTGCCGATCTCATCCTTCGGCCCGACCGCAGTGTTGCGGATAATCTCGAGACCGGGCGCCCTGCGCGGCACGATGATCGTGGTCGAGCCGACATGGACCGCGACCTCGGGATTGGTGATGCACATGACGATCAGGAATTCGGCCATGTCGGCGTGACTGGCGAACCACTTCTCGCCTACGATCACCCATTCATCGCCATCGAGCCGTGCAGTGCAGGTAAACTCACCTGGATCGGCACCGGCCTGGGGCTCCGTCATCGAGAAGCATGAGACGATCTCGCCATCGAGCAGAGGCTTGAGATAGCGGTTCTTCTGTTCGGGGGTACCGAAGCGGGCAAGGATTTCGGCGTTGCCGGTATCAGGAGCCTGGGTCCCGAACACGGTGGGGGCGAACCGGCTGCGACCGAGGATCTCGTTCATAAGTCCAAGGTGAAGCTGGCCATAGCCCTGCCCGCCAAGCTCGGGCCCAAGGTGGCAGGCCCACAGACCCTTCGCCTTCACCACGTCCTTGAGCGGTGCCATGGCCTTGCGTGCTGGCGAGCGCGGGTCAAAGGGATCGCCCGGCTTGCGGAACACGAGGTCCATGGGCTCGATCTCGCGGGCAACGAACTCCCGCATCCACGCAAGCTTCTCTTCGAATTCAGGTTCGGTGGAAAAATTCCAGCTCATCAGTTCAATGCTCCGCGACGTTCAGCAGCCGGCGTTCCGCTGCCGACCAGCCACAATTCCGCTGACGTTGCGGGGCCCCTGGGAGGCGAGAAAAAGCGGACCGCGCCTTGCCGCCGTCATGCCGCACAACATGGCAGGCGCCGGGCGCGGCCTGGATCTTGCCGGGACCGCGTGCTCCGCCTGAGATAAGGTCAACCTCGCCCGCCATTTGCTGGCTCACACAGTCTTCTCCTGGTTGACGATTCTCCGCTACGATCTGCGGAGTGCATTTACTAGTTCGAAACAAGCAACAAACATTGTCAAGCAAAAAACAGTGCCAAAAGACCTACCCACAGATAATGAGACCCGCAGCTCCGACATTCCCCTTCATTTTCAGGCACTTCCATCAAGGCGTACCCCGGCCCCGCTATGGCGCAAAGCAACTTGCTCGGGTATAGCAAGTTTGATACGGTTTATGTCAGGTGAGGTCATTGGCTCCTTCCCGCCCCCCGCGCGGCTGCTCGCTGGCGGGTCAACGACGCGGCATTGCCCGATCATACGAGGTCACGACACAGAGCGTGAGAGATGGGAGAGTTTAGCATGGGCATGTCGGGAAACACCGTAGGCGGTCATCTGGTGGTGTCGACGTCGCCAGCAGCCCTGGCCGCCGCCCGGATCCAGGTGGACGGCGCTGAAAGCGGGCAGGACGACGTGGCGGCGGTCTTTATCCGCGGCATCGGCACGATCATTTCGCATTCGTTCTGAGCGGAGAGGCTGACCGACATGGCACAGGTTCCCGCGGGATCCGGAACAGGCGTTCGTCATTGGCTGGTGACAGGAGCATCACGTGGCATCGGCCACGCGGTCGCAGCTCTCGCCTGCAGTCGGGGCGACAAGGTGTGCCTCGTCAGTCGTAGTGCCGAGATCACCGACGTTGCGGCGAGGCTGGGCGAGAACGCGATGGGCATTGCGGCGGATGTCACCAACGTCGACGACCTCACCCGCCTTGCCAGCCAGATAAGCACAAAGTGGGGC
>JAGWRJ010000894.1 GCA_028869725.1 Alphaproteobacteria bacterium
ATGTGAGGGATAACTTGAACGGTTTTGCCTAAATAATCTCCATGCCTTTCTCTTTTGATTACAGTGTTGTAAATTTGACCTGATGTTACATTGGAGGCGCGCGACTCCATCGAAACCGGAAGGGGTGGTGCGACAGCGGGTGCAGTTCCTGAGTCCCGACGGCGCGGTCATGTCCTCCGCGGAGATGGACTTCCACCTTCGAGTGGCGCCCTATGTCCGGAACGTCGTCTGGTTCAACGCGCTGCCGCTCGCGGGCGAAGGAACTTACACCTTCCGCATCGCCGTGAAGGCGGGGAAACAGTGGCGCGCTGTAGGCGAGGCGTCATACGAGCTGTCGTACCAGAAGCCTGCAACCGGGCAGAAGGTGCGGCTCCAATAGTCTTAGTAGGAGGAGGAACGTGCCCTACGGCGACGCTCGATACTCAAACATCAAGACCACCGAGCAGCTCGGGCTCCAGAGATGCCCCCATTGCAATACAGCGAACCCGTCGATTGGGCGCAGGCACGTTTTTGCGGTCCAACCCTCGAAGGCCGCATTTCAGTTACATAACCAATTATTGCAGTGGCATGTCTATAGTTGCGCCTCCTGTGGAGGATTGGTGGGTGCTGCGACGCCGATAATACAGGCGCATGCTACTTTCACTGTGGATCAGCTAGCACAGTGGATTGTGCCAGCCGCGACGACGATCAGCTCGGATATCCCGCAGGCTGCCGCACGCTATCTCACCCAAGCTCGCGAGACCTTGGCGTCGCCCGCGGCTTCGGTCCTAATGTCGGCGGCCGCGGTAGACGCGATGCTTAAGGAGCGCGGCTACAGGGATGGGAGCCTCTATAGCCGCATTCAGAAGGCCGAGACCGAGTGCGTACTCACCAAAGATATGGCTGACTGGGCGCACGACATCAGGCTCGATGCGAATGATGAGCGTCATGCAGATCACGATGCTTCTGCAAAGACGGGAGAGGACGCAGCCAGATGCCTCGAGTTCGCTGATGCCTTGGCCGATTTGCTGTTTGTGTTGCCAGCTAGGGTTAGGCGCGGCAGGGCACCGCCTGCTCCGCCCCCTGCAGCACCTCCAGTCGCGCCAGCCGCAGGAAGACGATAAACCGCTACAGGCATTCCATCAGCATCTCCATCTCCATCGCCGTCGCGACGTGCTTCTCGATCGTGCGCGGCTTGATGGCGAACGCGTCGGCGATCTCGTCGTAGCTGTAGCCGCCGCGGTGCGCGATGAAAATCTAGGCAGCTGCGCGGGCTCACGGCGGCGAGCGCCCGCTCCGGGCGCGCCGCGGGATCGACCAGTTAGGCCCCCGCCTGTTAGCCCTCGTCGGCGGTCGGAATTGCCGGGGAGCGGGAGGGTGACGGGTGTAGAATGATGCACGGGGTAATCGCCTTGCGTCGCCTGGGGGCGCGGTGCCGGAGCAAATCGCGCGGGGCGGCGCCGTAAAAAACTAAAACGCGGAAGGGTAGCGACATGCCCGAGTTGGTGGGCCTAATAGTTCATCCCGAGGATTACGGGACGGCGACCGAGGCGCTAATGGACTGGCAGCGACAGCAAGGTGCGAAGTCAGCGATCTGGACCGAGGGAGACACCTCTGACGGCCGCAAGCGCCTTTTCGACGTACCAAGAGCTGCGGTCGAATTCCTGCGCCAGCGCGGCATTTCGTGCGACACGACGCCTCGCGATCCGCGCCGGCCGATTTTCGGGCACGAGGGCAAGTCAGCATAAGTCTGCCCCGTGCGGTTGCCTGCGCAAGCCAGCACTTGGGATTAGGGAGTATGTCAGCAGCATCACCATTATCAATACAACCCCTCCCTATCTGGCATTTTCTACTCAGCTTGGGCGTTCTGTGGGCCTTTGGAGCGGCGATCTACGGCATCGTGATTGGCTTGGGCATCCATGCCGTGAAGCCGAGCGAGGCCAAATCACCAGGACGGATATGGGCCATGATTGTTCTAGGTGTTGGCCTGGCCCTGGGCGCCGCTTGGCAGCAAGCAACCGAGCTCCAGCAAGAAAATTCTGATGCAAGAAACGCGAACGCACAACAACTGGCCGCTGAAGCACGAGAAAGGCAAATATCCGACGAACTCGTTTCGGTCAAAAGCAGCCTCAATACCTTGTCCGGCCACTACAACGACGTATCTGGCGCGCTATCCAAAATCGCGTCAGCCGCCAACGTGTCGAGTCAGAAATCCGTCACCCAAATAGTCAGTGCAATTATCGATAAATTGCCCAAACCGGCGCTACCAGTCGGAATACGAATTAAATCGTTGCAACCCAAGCCATTGGTCACAGGAATGGTTCCGGAAGTGACCATGTACCTGATGAATGACGGTCCACCCACGTACATGTCACTGATGTACCTTGTAGAGGCAGTCCCCAACGTCAACGGATGCTTCGACGATTACCGCGGCAACTGTGAACAGATCTTATGGTCGCACTTCCTCGCCAGCCCCAGCCGAAAAAATTATCTGGAAATCCCGACCGGTCAGCCCGCATCGATAGATTTGATCGCAGTCGGCCATGTAATGGTGCAGGCCAACGAAAACCCTATGAACACACGCATCTACTTCCTGGCTAGGGCATACGACCGAAGGGGGAAAAAGCTGTTCGATTCGTGTTCTTACGTAGAACCCAATCCGCCGCCCAATACCCCGCTGGACATTACGTACTGCATTGCCCACAACGACTGAGGCGATCGGGTCTCATCGGCCAGACCACAGTTCCG
>JAGWRJ010000895.1 GCA_028869725.1 Alphaproteobacteria bacterium
ACGGGCGATGCCGGGCGGACTGTAAGTGAGGGCGGGGGCATGGGTATTGCGGGGTTGTGGTCAGGGATCCCAAGGCGCCGAGCGTCGCTGGCTCTGCGGGCGAATATTCCTGGACGGGTACGGCCAATTCCAGTTTCTGGATCGACTGTCAGGAAGAGCTGATCATGATCGTCATGAGATAGGCCTTCCCTGGCGAAAGGCAGGCCCGGCAGATTCACGATCAGGTGCGCGCGCTGGTCCATGAGTCCATCCGTGGTGACGCCAGGTCGCCATGACGACAATACCCCCGCATGCACGGCAGGGCCTCCTGTCGCCCTGATCAATGACGGGTACATAGACATACGGTGACAAGGCACACCCTTGAACGTCTCCTGTGATGAAGTGGCGAGGGGTTGGTAGGATCAGTGAGACAGATGAGAACTTCTCAGTGTTGAGGTTCAATGCAAGTCGCGATGAGGCAAAGGGTATGACGGACGAAATGTCAGAGGTAGCAAATAGGTCCTGCAGCAGTGCTCCCGAGGGGCGTCTCATCGAGGCGGGGAACGGTGTAGTCCTTCATGTCCGCACGATTGGAGCGGGTCATCCGATCCTTATGATCCCGTCGCTGGGTCGCGGTGTCGACGACTTCAATGCCGTTGCGCATCTCCTCGCGGCAGAGGGCTTTATGAGCATATTGCCCGAGCCACGTGGGATAGGTGGCTCGTCTGGCCCGGCACCGACCGATCTCTTCGATCTGGCGGGCGATTACGCGGCGGTTTTGGCCGTCTTGTGCAGGGGGCCGGTCGATGTTGTCGGCCATGCCTTTGGCAACCGCGTGGCACGAGCTCTGGCGAGTCTTGATCGCGGAGCAGTTGGTGCTCTTGCTCTGCTCGCCGGAGGCGGAAGAACGGAACTTGATCCCGACATACGGGCGGCGCTGATGGGTTCGGTGTCTGAGGGGCTGAAGCCCGACCAGGAGCGCCTGGAGGATCTGCGAACCGCCTTCTTTTATCCGGGCAATGATGCGACTGTCTGGCTGAGAGGCTGGTATCCCGCCGTGGCGGAGACGCAGCTGGCTGCGAGCGCGCGCACGCAGACCGCACGCTGGTGGACTGCCGGTGAGGCACCTGTCCTCCTCGTTCAGGCGGAGAAAGACCCGATCGCGCCAATCGGGAATGCCCAGGCCCTCCGCCGCGATATCGGCCAGCGCTTGACCCTTGTTGCGTTGAAGAAGGCGAGCCACGCCATTCTGCCCGAGCAGCCTCGGGCCGTTGCTGCACTGCTGTCCGCCTTCTTTTCCGGGAACGCAGACAGCGAAAGTCTGCAGCAACTTTCTGACCATCTGGTCGCAGGACGCAAGGCCCAGAGCTGAGTCGTGCGGTGCGCCGCTACGCCAAAGATGGAATGACGCGCCCTGTAGGGACGAAGTGCAGACTGTGCACGGGCGCTCGGAGCTTATCCTGATCCTGATAGCTCTTCTTCTTCCGGGGGCGAAGAGGGTTTCGGGGAAGGGCGCCAGGAGCTGATTTTCTGGGCTTGAGATTTTTTGAGGCCGCGCTCCAGGCAGGGTGACAACACGTTGGCCTTGTGCGCGTGGCACTCACCTCCGCAGCATCGTCCGGGTTGATCATCGCAGTCACAATCCGCGACCGACAGCTGGGCTTGCGCGCATGTAGGCGTGGAAGGCGGCGTGCGGTCCTCGGCTTACGCACTTGGCGCCAGCTGGTCACTTTCGCCAAATAGCGCCGTCAGCTGCGTCATTGTCCCATCCATTTCTGCAGTGCCGTATTCCCCCGCCGGCTGAGAACCCGACGAAGAGGTCGCGGCCTACGTCACTGAACGCAAGAGGGGGGAGAAAATGAAACGCCATCAGATAACCAGAACCGTGCGCGGCCTTGGGCTGGGTGCCGCCGCCTTGCTCGGGGGATGCCTTGTTTCAGCGCAGGCATCGGCGCAAAGCCAAACCCAGGGGACGGCCGCCAGCCAGACCGGGCAGAGCTCGCGCGCCACCCTGAAAAGCGCCCTCGACGACACCCAGATCGAAACGGTGGTGGTGACTGCCGAAAAGCGTGCCGAAAAGCTGCAAAGCGTTCCGATCGCGATCGCAGCGTTTGCCGGTCACACCCTGCAGCATGCCGGTGTCAACTCGGTAAGCCAGCTTGATCTGCTGTCGCCGAGCCTGCAGTACGGTACCCGTTCTGGCAACATATTCATCGCCATCCGCGGTATCGGCCAGGAAGGCCAGGACATCGGCAGCCAGCCCGGCGTAGTGGTCTCGCTGGACGGTGTGCCGCTACTGAATAATTTCATGATGGATCCGACGTTCCTCGACGTTCAGCGCGTGGAGGTCCTGAGGGGCCCCCAAGGCACGTTCGAGGGCATGAACGCCCTTGGTGGCGCGATCAATATCTATAGCAATGTTCCGACCGACAGATATGAAGGGGGATTGTCCGCCACCGTGGGCAACTATTCCCGCTTTGGGCTTAAGGGATACGTCAATATCCCCCTTGTCTCTAACCGTCTCCTGGCCCGCATCGCCTTCCAGACAGATCGTGCTGATGGCTGGCTGAAGAATGGCTATCTCGGCACGCGCAACAACAATACGGATCTTACCGAGGTCCGCGGCTCGCTTCTGGCCAAGATTTCCCACAACTTTACGGTTCGCGCGATTATCGAGCATACACGGGATCGCAGTAACCCGGCGTTCTCGATCCTTATAGGCCGCGCACGTCCCGATGTGCCCACGCTGTCCCAGGCGCTCGGCCTGCCCCAGAACAATATTCAGGACCTGACTGCCTATTTCAACACGCGCAATCTTCGTGACGTGAAAGATTTCAGGTCCACCATCATCGCCAACTGGCAGGCGGCGCCCAATCTTGATATTGTGTCCACTACCGGGTTCATCGAGCATGATATCCGTATGACCAATCTCGACGTCGATCTGACGACGTTGAATCTCTACTCCTTTCCCTTCATTGGCATCTATTCCAAGGAGTTTACCCAGGAACTGACGGCCAATGCCAATTTTGGGCGCCGGGCCCAGCTCACCGCCGGTGCCTTCTATATGCACGGCAACTCAAGCGAGCCGCTGTATCTTGCCACCGCCACGGACAACAGCGCCTTTGTCTATCATCCCAATGAAAAGCTCAATTCCTATGCGCTATACGCGCAGTTCCGCTACTCCCTAACGAGAAAGCTGCGGGCGACGTTCGGCGGACGATACACGATCGTCGACAAGTCCTTTTACATGGACGCGGATATCCTGGGCTTCCCTTTCATCAACCGGGCCAAGGATTCCTGGAGTTCATTCACTCCGCGCTTTGTCCTCGACTATACCCCGCGCAAGAACGTCATGGTTTATGCGAGCGTATCCAAGGGCTTCAAGGCGGGCGGCTTCAATACGCTGGGTGATGTGTCAAAGCCGGTGAACATCTTCAACCCGGAATATGTGTGGAACTACGAAGCCGGTACCAAGTCCGAATTCTTCAACAAGAGACTGAGCCTCGATCTGGACGGATTCTATGACAATTACACCAATGTCCAGCAGACGGTGTTCAGAACTAATCTGCAAACAGGCGTGCGGTACCCCGAGGTGGATAACGTTGCCTCTGCGACGATCAAGGGTATTGAGCTGTCCTATGAAGCCATTCCCTATCCGGGATTGACGGTGTCCGGATCTGCCACACGTCTTTTCGCAACCTATGGACAGTTTTACAGCATCGATCCAATCTATCCGGAACTGGGCAACCAGAACCTCTCCGGCAAGCGCATGACGCAGGCACCGAAGTGGCAGTTCAGCATGGCTGGGGCCTATAATTTCCTGGTCTCCGACCAGGTGATGATGACCTTGCGCGCTGACTACAAGTGGCAGAGCAAGGTCTATTTTGACATCTACAATGACGCCCTCGACACGCGTGGCGCCTATGGCCTGCTCAACGGATCGGTTGCGCTCGCCACAGTGGACGGAGATTGGTCACTCACCGCGTGGGTGCACAATGCCTTCGATAAGCGCTATGTCAGCGACATGAACATGTCGCCGAGTGCCAATCCGGCCCGGGCAGGATCACTTGGCTTGCCGCGGATGTATGGTCTTACGCTCCACTACCACTTCTAGCCTGTCCGGAAGCGGTGGATTTAAGTTCCTTGACGCGGCGAACCTCAGGCTTTGGATGCCTGAAGTTCGTCGCGAAGGGCATGTGGGAAGACGCGGCGACCTGCGGTGGCCTGGGGGCGGACGCTCGCGTCGCGGTGGTTGAAAGCTCGAAGACGCGCGCCAGAGCCGCCCGTGTGTGGCATGCTTCGGCTTCGAAAGGCCGCAGGATAGGGTTCTCACACCAGGGGCGAAGGGCCTGCGTGGCGCTGAACTGCATGATGGCGGTCGGAAGCCTCATGGGTGAACGGGATATGGGGTGAGCTTGTGGTCTGCCGAGTACCTCAGATCGCCGGCGGTCGCATTGGGGCGCAGGATTGAGGAGAAGGGTGCCGCAGACCAAGGGAGAAGGCAGCTTCGCTTGAAGCAGGTGCCCGCGGTGCGCGAAATGATCCCTCAGAGGATGGTGGTAGATGCACGGCAGAATAATGAGCGAGAGAGTAGAGAGCTCGAACGTACCGGGGGAGGTTGCGGCCAGCATCTATCTGCCGGAAGGCTATGGTGAACTCCCTCAGGAGCTTTATCCGCTTTTGCTGCTTTTGCACGGTGGAGATGGAAGTGAGCAGGATCTGCTGCGCTTTGCGCCCGTCATCGATGCGGCGATAGCCGAGGGGAGAATCCCGCCGCTCGTTGTGGTGATGCCGGGGGCGCGCCGATCCCTCTACATGGATTACAGGGATGGCTCCGAGAAATGGGAAAGCTTCATCGTCTCTGACCTGCTGCCTCAGATGCGAAGCAGAATGCGCATTTCAGGCCAAAGACGGCACACCTGCATCGGTGGATACTCGATGGGCGGGTTGGGGAGCCTCCGCCTGGCCTTCAAGCATCCGGACATTTTTGGCACCGTGGCGAGCCTTGAACCAGCGATTGAGCCGGCTCTGTGCTGGCAGGAGGTCGGCCCGCGTGTGCTGTTCTGGCGTCCGCAGGCCTTCATGGAAGGGATATTCGGCTCACCTATCGATGCTGACTATTGGGCTGCGAATAACCCCGCCACCATTGCCAGGCGCGATCCATCCCGTTTGCTCGATCTTGGGATCTACCTTGAAGTCGGTGATCAGGACATGTTGTACCTGCATGAGGGTACAGAACTCCTGCATCGCATTCTGTTTGACGCAGGGATTAGCCATGAATACAGGCTCGTTCGTGGTGCCGAGCATGTTGGACCATCCCTAAACGCGCGCATTGCGGACGCACTTGGGTTCATGGGCCGCCAGCTTGCAGCCCCGAACTGGATAGATGAGAAGGTCCTGGAAGTCCGCGCGATCATGGACGCGAAGAAGCGTGCCGTGGGAATGCCATTGGATGGAGCTGACCCGCGGCGGATCCGAGGGAGCTGAGGGCTTTGGGTTTGGTGGCAGCGAGCTGCGCCAGGCGGCGACGAGTGTCGTCATTCTGCGGGCGCGCGCCCGTGTCGGGCTGGGGTTGGCCGGCATAAGTCTTGACTTGGTTTGGTCACGGCGAGACGCCAGTGTCCCCTGCCGAATGCTGATCAGAAGATGGCTCCTCCGGCCAAGGTGTCTGATCCCAAAGCGTGACGGCGTGCTGCACTCGCGTCCATGACAGGTCGCATCGCAGCAGAAGGCGGACTGAAAGTGACAATCTGGCTTTCGATTCCAATGTCGCAGCGAAGGCAAAATCTCTTCACGCCGAAACACCATCGGATCATATTCGATCAGGAAGCCGCAAGATGCATGCTGCCACGCTTCTGCGACAACGCTAGTAGTACGTGAACAGCTCAGGCGATGCGCCGCCCAGTCCTCGCCGCCGGCTTTCGGGCCAATGCTTGGCGGCTATCGAACTCCAGCCGTGCAGGTCAAATCTCGATAGGAGGCCAAAGCTCGCGACTTCACAATTATTGCTGGAAAAATCTTTGCGGTAAAGATGATCCATCTGTTCAATTCAGGCAGCAAATGCTGACCAATTTGGGCAACGAAGCCGCGCCGTGTCCAGACAGCAGGCACTCGCCGTCATCCAGATAGAATGATCGAATTTACCCT
>JAGWRJ010000896.1 GCA_028869725.1 Alphaproteobacteria bacterium
ATGTTGCCGCCGGAATGCGAGCACATGCGTGCGCCTGCGCCCCTCGACCGCAAGCGGAACATAATCGCCCTTCTCGAAGAGCGCAGCATAGCGGCTACGCAGGGCAAGAAGCTCGCGCAGCAGCGCGAGCTTTACGGTTCCCGCCTTCCAACTTTCGAGGAGCTGCACCGGGGGCAGAGCGCTGTCCAGCATGGCCTTACGCACGTCATAGTTCACCGCACGGCGATTATCCGGATCGACAAGGCTGAAATCCCAGAGCTCGGTTCCCTGGTAACAGTCAGGAACGCCCGGTAGCAGACAGCGCAGCGCACACTGCACGAGAGCATTAAGTGCTCCTGCCGGTGCAATCCGCTTGACGAAATCGTTCAGGCTATTCAGGAACACTGCGCTTTTTCGCGGATCAAGAAGCGCCGAGACAAAATCCGCATGCGCGCGCTCGAACGCGTCATCGGGATCCGCCCAGCTGGTGTTGAGCTTGGCCTCACGGAGGGATTTTTCACGCCAGCCAAGTATGCGTTGCCTGAGCTGGACAAGCTGAAGCTCATCGGGAGGCTGTAGCGGCCACACTCCGACCAGGGTCTGGTAGAGCATGTATTCGTCGGCGCTGCCGACCAGGGGCGAGCGGAACGTCGCATTGAGCGCAAACCACTGCCGTACCGCCCTGGCCCATTCCTGCGGCACCTGGCTCAGCACTGCAAGGCGCGCGCGCTGATCTTCCCCCCGCTTGTGGTCGTGGGTCGCGGTGACGCACAGAGCATGAGGATATGTACCGGCCCGTTCGCACATCTGGTCATGAAACTGCGCGCTGGACAGAGAAAATGTGTCCGGATCGAATCCGACATCCGTGCGCGACAATAACCGCCCATAGCGATAGAATGCGGTGTCTTCGACCGCCTTTGCCGCAACGGGCGCAGTCAGCTGATTGAAGAGGCGTACCGCTTGTTCGCGCGCTGGCGATGGAGGGTAATCCTGTCCATCAATCACCTGCCCCAGATAGTCCACGGCAGCCTGATCCACCGCGACCGCACGCGCCCGCGCCGCGGCAATCGCGTTCCAGAACGGTGATCCGGCAGCCACGGACTCTGCCTCTCCGGTCGCATAGGTACGATAGGCGCGAAACTCCTCAATCACTGAGATGAGTGCCCGTCTTAGCGCTGGTTCGGTGACGTCGTGCGCCTGCACACTTCCAGGCATCAGCTCCTGCGCTGCACGGGCGGCAGCGGCGAGCGGGCCCTCAAAGGCAGATAACAGTACCTGGCGGCGCGCCAGACGCTCTTCGGGAGCAAAATCTGCGGGTCTCAGAGACATCCTTGCCCACAAACTGGCAAGCGGCGCTGCACCATCCGGTTCGTGCTGCAGTGCCGACAGGCTGTTCATGACGTCATATCCCGTCGTGCCTTCAACCTGCCAGTCGCGGCACAGCGTCTCGCCAGGCGCCAGAATTTTCTCAACCACAATATAAGGCTCTGTGTCTCGGCTCAGTGCCGGCCGCTCCGCGGCACGTGCGCCCAGCTGCGCCCGCAAGTGGCGGCAATAGCGTCCCGGATGGGTAAGTCCGTCGACGTGATCGATACGAACACCATCGATCAGACCACGGGCAAAGAGATCCAGAACCGTGGCATGGACAGCCTCAAAAACCTGTGGGTCCTCGACCCGTAGCGCCGCCAGGGTGTTTATGGTGAAGAAGCGACGCCAATTGATCTGGTCGGATGCAGTGCGCCACCAGGCAAGGCGGTAATGCTGTCGCTCGAGCAGGGTGTGCAGCGCATGTGGCTGATTGAACCGCGAAAGATCGGCGACGTGTGGGGCCGCTTCTGCACAAACCTCCGCATAGTCGCTGCGGCGCAGCGGAAAGCGGTGATCGTAATAGGCAAAGCATACCCGGCCCAGCGTCTCATCCCACAATAGACTGATCTCGCCGGATTGAAGGACGTCCTGATAGGGCCGGCCGAGGAAGGGAGCGAGAACCTTGTTTCGCAACGCCGCACCGGGCGGGCACCAGTCGATGTCAAAGTATCTGGCAAATCGACTGTCCGGCCCGTTCTCAAGCACGTCCAACCACCACGGATTGTCGGCTCCGCCCACTGCCATGTGGTTGGGCACGATATCAAGGATGATCCCGATACCGTGTTGGCGCAGCGCTTTCGACATCTCATTGAAGCCATCCTCGCCGCCAAGCTCGGGATTGATGCGACGGTGGTCGACGACGTCGTAGCCATGCAGGGATCCCGCACGTGCCTTAAGGATCGGCGACGCATAAAGGTGGCTGATCCCAAGGGTACCCAGATATCGGGCGAGCCTCGCTCCCTGCTCGAATGTAAAGTTCCTGTGGAACTGCACCCGGTAGGTTGCCCGCGGGATCATGGTTCAATCCATAGGCAAGTCGAATGACCGTCAAGCCCGCAGGGGCTTCTCTTCCCCCATAAGGGTGCACCTTGCGGCAGGTCGGCGCCTACGGGTTCGCCACCCAGATTGCAGGCAAGAGTAAGCAGCGCATCATTTCCTAACCGCCAGGAGGCCAGCACCGCTTTGTCTCCAATCGCCTCGGCGCCCGAACTTGTCGTCCCTTTCAGCCACGGAATAATGTGGCGCCGACGCAGCGCCAGAAGGTCAGCATAGAACTTCTGAAACTCTCCGGCGCGGGCGTTGCCAAAGTCAGGCCGCGAACGCGCGAATGTCTCGCGCGCATTGGGGTCGGGAATACGGCTGCGCGCCCCTTCGTCCGCGAATTCCGGGAAGGCTTGGAACTCGTTACGCCTGCCTTCGCGCACCTGCTGCGCAAGCCCATCGCTGTGATCCGTAAAGTAGAGGAATGGTTCTACGGCACCGACTTCCTCCCCCATGAACACCATGGGAATCTGGGGTGCTAGCAGAACCAGTGCAATCGCAGCTTTGAGGGCTGGCTCGGGCGCGAGCC
>JAGWRJ010000897.1 GCA_028869725.1 Alphaproteobacteria bacterium
GGCGATTTCGGCCCCCGTGACACCGCGGGCAAAGTTCATAACCTTGCCGTCAGGTAATGTTAAGGTCACGGATAAGGGCGCGGACACGGGGGGTGAACTCCAGGCTGAAAATGGGAAGCGGACCATCATCAGTCCGGCGCCGGAAGTCAATGCGCCGCGTGCCCTCAGGGAACCAAGAGCCGCGTTGTTCTTTTTTGATAGGCACGCGCAGGGCTTCCCGGCAAAATGGCGGCTCCTGAGGAGGTCTCCCCCCATGAAAGCTATCCTGGTTGCTACACTCCTTTCAGTGGCTGTGAGCGGCGCCCTGGCCCATGCAGGCGACACGACGAAGGCCCATGAGCCGAATGTCTGTCTGGACACCATGCGCATATCCAACACCACCGTGCCGAATGATCGCACTATCCTCTTTCACATGCAGGATGGAACCGTATGGGCCAACCACCTGCGCAATTTGTGCAGTGGCCTGCGGTTTCATGGTTTTGTCTATGTGGCAACGCCGCCCCATCAGATCTGCGGCAACATGATGACCATCCGCGTGCTGGAGAGCGGCACGATGTGCATGCTTGGACCATTCGAAAAGGTTCATGGCCCTCAGGGAGACAAAAAATGAGGATCACCTTGCGGCTGGCTGCCCGGCTGGTCGCAGTGCTTTGCCTGGGGACTGGGTTTTCTGCGGTGCTCGCGGCGCCAAATCACACGGGCATGCGTTGCCTGTGGTCGCGCCAAATTGGCGATACCCAGATTCCCGACAATAAGACCATCATCTTCGTGATGCGGGACGGCACGCGCTGGCGCACCCATCTGGCCGGATATTGTCCAGCCCTTAAAACCTATGGCTTTTACTACAGGGTTCCAGAGCAACGGATCTGCGATCGCATGATCATTCATGTCAACCGTACCCATACTCCGTGCTCCCTGGGCCTTCTTGAGAAACTGCCCCCTGAGAAACCGCTCCCAAAACGCACGCACTGATGCCCATCGTGGCACTGGCCGGAGCCGTTCTGCTCTGGCCTTTTTTCTGCACTGCCCGCAGATGTGAAGAGAGGAACGACCGGTGTCGAACATGAGCCAAGTCCCCGAACTGCCCGGCCTGCCCGCGAGCCCCAGGACAGTCCACGATCACTGGGGCTGGTTTTTGGTGGAAGGCTGCGTCCTGACCGTCCTCGGAGGTGCGGCCATTGTGTTGCCCACTGTCGCCAGCCTCGCGACCACGATCTTGTTTGGCTGGCTATTGATGATTGGCGGACTTGTCGGACTGCTCTCAAGCTGGAGTGCGCGTAACGCTCCGGGCAGGGGCTGGGCCCTTGTCTCGGCGATGCTGGCGATTGTGGCCGGTGGAGCATTGATCTGGTTTCCCATCGCGGGCCTGATGTCTCTGACGCTGGTGCTCGCGGCATTTCTGACAGTCGATGGCGTGGTTTCGATCCTTTATGCGCTCGACCATCGCCGCCATGAGAGCCAGCGCTGGGCATTCCTGCTTGTCAATGGCGTGCTCGATATTGCGCTCGCCATGCTCATACTGTGGTGGCTGCCTGGATCGGCAGCATGGATCCTCGGACTCGTTCTTGGCATTGATCTGGTATTTGCTGGTGTATCGCTCGTCGCCATGGCCCTGGCCGCGCGCAAGTTGCCGCAATAGCGGATTGGGCACTGTGCTGTCTGCTGCGCTCGCGTAACGGCGAAGACAAGACGACGGGCCTGCGGTTTATGGACTGCGCAGGAACGGGCTTTGCTGTTCGCTGCAGGCCTGCCTGAGCCGCTGTGATCCCGCCGTGCTCCGATCTCTGGGTGATCTTGGTGACAATCTGCACTAAGGTGCGGGCCTGCGACTCATATCTGCCCGGACCTTATGACGGATAATCCCCCGGACCGGCTCTCGGCCAACCCGAGAAGCCCGTATTACGACGAGACCCTGATCGAGCGCGGCGTTGGCGTTCGCTTCAACGGTGTCGAGAAGACCAATGTGGAAGAATACTGTGTGAGCGAAGGCTGGGTGCGCCTGGCAGTCGGCAAGACCGTGGACCGCCAGGGTAACCCGATGACCATCAAATATAAGGGAGTGGTCGAGCCCTATTTCCGCAGTGCCGGCTGAGCAGGGCCGGTAAAGCCGGGGGGCTCTATGCACCCCCCAGATAATCGGCTTTGCCGATCTCGATTCCCTTATGGCGCAATAGCCCATAGGCGGTCGTTACGTGAAAGAAGAAGTTTGGCAGCGCAAACCCGGTGGCAAAGTCGCGCCCGTTCATTTCGAAGGTGCGATTTGGTGTCTTGATGGTGATGTGACGATCTTCTGCGCCGTCAAACTGCGCCGGTGCGAAGCTCTTGAGGTAATCAAGGGTTTTGGCGATGCGCCCGCGCAGTTCGTCGAAGGTTTCCTCGGTGTCGGGAAAGCTCGGGGCTTCATTGCCGCTCAGCCGCGCTGCACAGCCTTTGGCGGCGTCTGAGGCGATCTGAATTTGGCGCTTGAAGGGATGCATGTCAGGCGCCAGCCGGGCCTCAACCAGGTCTTGGAGCGACAGCCCCTTGGCGGCAGCTTGTACCTGTGCCTTGTCAAGTATCGCGCCCAGATTATGCAGCATGCGCGTCATGGGAGGGATGGTGGCGTCGTAGATGGAAAAAGACATTGCCTGGCTCCGGGTGGGTGTGTTTGGCGTGCCGTAGCCAACACATAATCGCTGTCTGCTTCAAGTGCTCAGACCGCAGCGTAGCAGGCGCGGCACAAACAGTTCTGTGAGCGGTTCTTCCTCTGGCGAAGGTGAGGGCAGGTTCCGGCTCCTGCGACAATGCAAAAGGCCCGGTGCGGACACCGGGCCTTTCGTGACGTAGATTGGGACAATCTGCGGCGCAGGCGCGCCGCAGACCACAACGACGGACTTAGAAGTCCATGTCACCCATGCCGCCCATGCCACCGCCTGGCATCGCCGGAGCCGCTTCTTTCTTCGGCCGATCGGCGACCATGGCTTCGGTCGTGATCAGCAGTGAGGCGACAGACGCAGCGTCCTGCAGTGCCGTGCGCACGACCTTGGTCGGGTCGACGATGCCAGCCTCGAACAGGTCGACATACTGCTCGTTCTGGGCATCGAAGCCGAAGGTGTTGGACTTCTGCTCGAGGAGCTTACCGACGACGATAGAGGCCTCAACGCCGGAGTTCTCGACGATCTGACGGATCGGTGCCTGGATGGCCTTGCGCACGATCGCAACGCCCGCATCTTCGTCCTCGTTAGCGCCGGTCAAGTCCTTCAGTGCCTTGGTGGCATAGAGCAGGGCAGAGCCACCACCTGGGAGGATACCTTCCTCAACTGCGGCCTTGGTCGCGTTGAGCGCGTCATCGACGCGATCCTTGCGCTCCTTCACCTCGACCTCAGTCGCACCGCCGACGCGGATTACTGCCACGCCGCCGGCGAGCTTGGCTAGACGCTCTTGCAGCTTCTCACGATCGTAGTCGGAGGTGGTCTCCTCGATCTGCTGCTTGATCTGGCCAACGCGAGCCTGGATCTCGGCCTTCTTGCCGGCGCCATCGACGATGGTGGAGTCGTCCTTGGTGATGCGCACCTTCTTGGCGGTACCCAGCATGTTGACCTTGACGTTCTCCAGCTTGATGCCGAGATCTTCCGAGATTACCTGGCCGCCGGTAACGATGGCGATGTCTTCCAGCATGGCCTTGCGGCGATCACCGAAGCCTGGCGCCTTGACGGCCGCAACCTTCAGGCCGCCACGCAGCTTGTTGACCACGAGGGTAGCAAGTGCTTCGCCTTCGACTTCTTCGGCGATGATCAGCAGCGGACGACCGGACTGCACTACCGCTTCGAGGATCGGCAGCATCGGCTGCAGGCTGGTCAGCTTCTTTTCGTGGATGAGGATGTAGGGCTCGTCGAGCTCGCACACCATCTTGTCGGCATTGGTGATGAAGTAAGGCGAGATGTAGCCGCGGTCGAACTGCATGCCTTCGACGACCTCAAGCTCGGTCTCGAGGGACTTGGCTTCTTCAACGGTGATCACGCCTTCATTGCCAACCTTGGCCATGGCTTCGGCGATCATGTTGCCGACAGTCTTGTCGCAATTGGCGGAAATGGTGCCAACCTGGGCGATCTCTTCGTTCGACTTGACCTTCTTGGAACGCTTCTTGAGGTCCGTCACGACGACGGAGACGGCCTTTTCGATGCCGCGCTTGAGGTCCATGGGGTTCATGCCAGCAGCCACCGATTTGGCGCCCTCGCGGACAATTGCGCGGGCCAGCACAGTTGCTGTGGTGGTGCCGTCGCCAGCCGCATCATTGGTCTTGCTGGCTACTTCGCGCACCATCTGTGCGCCCATGTTTTCGAACTTGTCGGCGAGTTCGATCTCCTTGGCGACCGTCACACCGTCCTTGGTGGTGCGCGGAGCCCCGAAGCTCTTCTCGATCACGACGTTGCGGCCCTTGGGGCCGAGGGTGACCTGGACCGCATCGGCCAGGATATCGACGCCGCGCAGAAGCTTTTCGCGGGCATCGGCGCCGAACTTGACGTCTTTGGCTGCCATGTTTGTCTCCTAATTTCAAAAAATGCGAAGTCTGATCGGCTGGCGCATTTCTGATGGAATGTTAACCATCCTGTTTGCGCTCTGCCGCTGCTGCCGGCTTAGGCGGCCTTCTTCGCAGGGGCCTTACGGCCTTCAATGATGCCCATGATGTCAGACTCCTTCATGATCAGGAGCTCCTGGCCATCGATCTTGACCTCTGTGCCGGACCACTTGCCGAACAGCACGAAGTCGCCGACCTTTACTTCCGGGGCGACACGCTTGCCGTGTTCGTCAAGCGCGCCCGGACCGACGGCGATGATCTCGCCTTCCTGCGGCTTCTCCTGGGCGGTCTCTGGAATGATGATGCCACCGGAGGTCTTTTGCTCCTCCTGCACGCGGCGGACGACCACACGGTCGCCGAGCGGACGGAATTTCATGGGTTTTCTCCTCGAGAATTCAACCACTTAAGATGAAATAAATGGTCCCGTGACGGGATTGGCAGCACTCTCGCAGAGAGAGTGCTAACCGACGCCGCCGAGATAGTCACGCGGGCGTGAAGAGTCAAGAGGTGCCCTTCGTCTTCCCTCGGCCTCGGGGGAGGGGTTGGCGGGCAGGTTGGCAGGCTTGCGGTCCGCCCGATGGGCCGTTAGGCCTTGCGCAGAAGAAAAATCAGAAAGATCGGTATGAGCTCGCTTCCGGAGGGCTTTGCCCCGTTACGCCTGTCGATGGGTTTCCTTGAAGCCAATGGCCCGCTCTTTGGGCGCTGGGATGGTGCGCAGCTTCATCTGGGCTTTCGGGTCGAGGAACGTCATTGCAATCCAGGTAAGGTCTGCCATGGCGGGATGCTTGCACTCTTTGCCGATATGCTGCTTCCGATTGCAGCCCGTTTTCAAGCCAAACAGGACATGGGTTTTCTGCCCACCATCAACCTGACCTGCGACTATCTTGCTCCGGCTCCTCTGGGAGCCTGGGTGGAGGGAACCGCGGCACCGGTGCGGATTACCAAGAACCTACTCTTTGCCCAGGGCCTGGCGATGGCAGGAGAGGTGCCTGTGTTGCGGGCCAATGGCATTTTCAAGATCACATCCGCCGGCTCCAGCAAGGCAGGGGACGTGGCGTTGAGTAATCTCTTTGGGTTCTCGGCCGAAGGGCGCCCCACCGCCTAGAACTGCCTGACAGTTTAAGGCACCGTAACCTTGCATGAACCAGCAGGCTGCTGTGCGCCGTTGGCGATAGACTTTGTGCATGAGCAAGCCAGCATCCGCACCAACAAA
>JAGWRJ010000898.1 GCA_028869725.1 Alphaproteobacteria bacterium
CTTCGATGTCTGGACGACCCCGCACGGCATCGTCGGCCTCATCGGGAGTGGATTGGTCTTCGGCCTGCCGGCCCTGGTGGGGCTCCTCTTCCTTGGAGCTTTCGCCTATTTCATTGGAGACGCGATCCTCGGCAAGGGCCAGCCGAATGGCGGCGCCGAGGGCAGGGAGGTCCGGTCATGACGTCCCGGTCCGCGTTCCTTCATCGCACGGTTCTGCCGTTCCTGATCGGAGCGCCGATCGTCCTGGCCTATCTCTGGGTCGGTGCCTGGATTGCGTGGCAGATCGATCCGAAGGACTCGGCTCCAGCCTTGCCGCCGTGGTTTCATGACGGCTGGCACTTCATGACTATGGCCTTCTACGGCGGCTTCATCGAAGCGCTGATGCTGTTCGCGCTGGGAGCGCTGGCGTTCGGAGCCACGCGTCTAGGCCGTGCCCTCATCCATGTGGCCCGTGCCGTGCGCGCACCATTCGACTCGGTGGCGGAGGAGCAGGGACATGACGGCGCCGCATGAACCCCATGATGAAGACAAGGAAGCGAGCCCGAAGCATAGCCGGAG
The DNA here is from genome assembly GCA_028869725.1 of Alphaproteobacteria bacterium. Taxonomy (GTDB): domain Bacteria; phylum Pseudomonadota; class Alphaproteobacteria; order Micropepsales; family Micropepsaceae; genus Rhizomicrobium. The sequence continues at coordinate 559 of JAGWRJ010000898.1, forward strand.
GAGCCGCAGCTGCGCGTGGTGAATGGCTTCAACACTCGGCCCCCAGCAAGTGGCGTGGATTCCACACGCCGCAGCCTTGACGCGTCACGGCGCCGCCAGCCCCAACGCCGCAGTGAACAACTCTGTCATCGCATCCGACATCGCCCGCCCGTCCGCTCTGGAAAGCTTCGCATCGAACGTCAGCCCGTTACCCTGCGCCAAGCGCCATGTCTGCCACACGAAACAGCGCAGACCCCACGAGACCCCATGCATCGGGAAGAGCGTTGCCGTCAGGCGCGGCCGTACGCTGAAATCATCGGTCTGACGCTGTGTTGCCCCGCGTTGTTGCCAGCGCGGCGTGCAAGTCCACCACTTCGGTCATCGGCACCCAAGAATATTCGCGTGGCCTGCCGGCGCGATTGATCCACAACACGCGCCAACCGAACGCAGCAGCACCGGCAGCATCCCATGCGTTCGAAGAATGAAAGAGGACGTCGGCGGGTGTTACTCCCAAAGACTCGGTCACGGCGGCATAGACCCGTGGCGAAGGCTTGTAGATGCCCTGATCGTCAGCTGAAAAAGTGCGGTCGACAAGACCGGTGAGCCCGGTAGCAGCCAGCGCCGTCATCAGCATGGGCACAGTCGCGTTGGAGAACAGCACCGTTCGGAGCCCCAAGGCGCGGTAACCGGCCAACGCCACAGCCACATCGGGATACGCATCGAGTTTGCGGTAGGCCTCGAGCAGTGCGGTCCGCAAACTTGGGTCATTGCGCCCACTCGTCGCCAAGGCGGCGTTGAGCGCTTCCCTGGTGATCTCCCAGAAGTCCACGTAGCGACCGATCAGGCTACGCGTCCAGGTGTACTCGAGCTGTTTTTGGCGCCATAACTCCGAGATGCGTGCGGCATCGTTGTCGAGGGCGTCAGCAAACCGCGCAACCGCGGAATGCACGTCGAACAAGGTGCCATAGGCATCGAAGACAGCGACGGAAGCGTTCATCGTAATGGCCCTCCATGAAATTCATAGACGCGACGTTGCGGACGATAGATGGGTTTACGCTCCCACAGATCATCCATCATCCAATGTCCAGTCTCAGGCCGCAGGGGGCTTCGGAAGTCGCGTGCTGCTTGCCGGCGCGGGCGTGCTCGTCGCAGGTGACGAGGCGGCAGGTCCGGGAGCCGCGCCAGTGCCCGCGTGCGCTTTCTCGTAGGCCTGCTGCTGTTGCAGCAGCTGCTCGATGTCATTGCTGGAGCTGCCGTCGACACCCTGCATCCGCTTGATCACCGAGATCGGCGGGTTGCCGTGGTAGATCAGATAGGTTCGCCGCTGCAGGTAGGCATTGCGCATCGCCAGGTAAGGATCGTAGGCCGAGTC
>JAGWRJ010000899.1 GCA_028869725.1 Alphaproteobacteria bacterium
ACATCGACGACTGGGCGCCCGACTACGCCTACTCGCCGCTGACCAACGAGTTCGTCCACCGCGCCGCCGACCGCGCCGCCACCGCCGCGCGCATCAAGTCCTGGTTCGCGCTGGACGCCGACGGCGCCGATCGCTGAGCGCGCGCGCCGGGGCCTCGAAGCGCGCCCGGCAACCGCAGCCCCCCCCGCAACCTCGGCAACCAACCCCGGGGTCAGGTCTTGTATTGACACATCCGCCTCGATCCGGGGTCAGGTCTTGTATTGACACATCCCGCACCCCCAGGGTCTGGTCTCGCATTGACCCATCCCGCCCGGCCGAAGCGCGCGCCGGCCATGTCGCAATACAAGACCTGACCCCGAGTGCCCGAAAAGGGATTTCCTTCGGTCACGTTGGTCGCCGAGCGCAGCGAAGGGCCTTTCTCACCTTAGGCTGTCACCCCGAGCACAGCGAAGGGCCTTTCGGGCCACGGCGCCCCGGCGCGCGGGAAGGCTCACCCACGCGTCTTCCTCGCCCTCGCCCGCCCTCGCCACCCAGGTCTTGCATCGACCCATCCCGTCCGGCCGAAGCGCGCGCCGGCCATGCCGCAATACAAGTCCTGACCCCGAGTGCCCCTTCGCCTGGACCCGGATCTTGCGCAACCCGCCCGTGCCCTCGATGAGATCCCCAACGTCGGGATCACGGGTCAGGCGGCGCTGGAGCACGGCATAGGTCGCATCGCCCAGCAAGGTCAGGCCGCTTCCCTTACTCGCATCTCCACGTGCAAACCGGCCGCCGCCGCCATGTTGACCAGCGCATCGAGGCCGAACAGGTTGATCTTGCCGCGCATCAGATCGGAGACACGCGGCTGCGTCACGCCGAGCCGTTTGGCGACCTGCGCCTGACTCATTTCGGTGCGGGTGATGTGCTTCTTGAGCGCCATCATCAGCTCGGATCGCAGCTTCATGTTCTCGACCTCGGCCGGCGAGCCCTCGATCGCATCCCACACGCTGGCATAGCGCTGGTTGTTCATGGCCCTAGCTCCTTTCGCAAGTCACGGTAACGCATGGTGGCCAGGTCCAGGTCCGCCTTGCGGGTCTTTGCTGTTTTCTTCTGGAAGCAGTGAAGCACATGGACGGCATCGGCCAACGTTGCCACGTAGATAATACGGAACGCGCCGGCAGCGTCCCGTATCCGGATCTCTCTCACGCCCTGGCCAACGGTGTTCATGGGCTTCCAGTCGTCCGGCTCCTGACCGTGTTGCACCTGGTCGAGCTGATGGCCTGCCTCGCGCCTGGCCGCCAAGGGAAAGGCGCGCAAGTCGTCGAGGGAGCTGCCGCGAAAATCGACCGGCCTGGGATCGGGCATGCGATCAATATACAAAATATTGTATTGACCAGCAAGCTGTGCGAACGCCTCCGGTTCGGTCACCTCCAGCTCTGTCGCCTCCGGCCTTTCATCCCTTGGGGCCATCTCCGCTGGACTTCCTTTGGTCGTCCCGAAAAGGGATTTCCTTCGGTCACGTTGGTCGCCGAGCGCAGCGAAGGGCCTTTCGGGCCGCGGCGCCCCGGCGTGCGGGAAGGCTCACCCCCTCTCGCCCTCGCCCGCGCCCGCCCTCGCCCGCACGCACCCTGCCATGCCGCGCCGTCACACGAATTCATCACTTCGTAACCGCAGCGCAAGGTGGCGCTATACCGCTGCGGCGGTGCAGCCCCTATAGTCGGCCCTCACATCGGCGCGGCCGTAGGCAGGAGCCCGGCTCCGCGTCGCCGGCGGCGGCCGGGCCGTCCGCGACAGGGATATCGAGGCACAGGGAATGGGGGGGGCCTGATGTTGCTGGCATCGTCGGACCGGATCGACAGCCGCGCTTCGCCCAGCGTGTGGACGAAGTACTCGGCGCTGCTCGACGTGGTCCTGCGCCTGGGCGATCTCGGCATCGGCGCGCTGGCGGCGCTGCTGGCGTACTGGGCGCGCTTCGGCATCGGGATGCCCACGGGCCGCTACCGCGATGCCCTGGTCCTCACCCCGCTGCTCACCCTGCTGGTGTTTCCGGCCTTCGGCCTGTATCGCAGCTGGCGCAGCGACCGCGTCGCGCACGAGGTGGCGCGCCTGGCCGTGGCCTGGGCCGCGGTGGTGCTGGCCTGCGTGGCACTGGCCTACCTGCTCAAGATCGGCGAGCAAGTCTCGCGCCTGTGGGTCGCGGCCTGGCTGGGCGCCGGCTGGGGCCTGTTCGCCCTGCACCGGCGGGTCACGCGCGGCATCCTCGGTGCACTGCGCGCGCGCGGGCTGGACCAGCGCCGGGTGCTGATCGTCGGCGCCACCGCGTCGGCGCGCGCCATCGCCGACACCTTCAAGGCGCAGCCGTGGATGGGCTTTACCGCCGTCGGCGTGGTCGCCACCGCCTGGGACGACACCCGCCTCGACGCGCTCACCCCGCTGGGCGCGGTGAACGAGCTCGCCGATCTGGTCCGCCGGCACGACGCGCAGCAGGTCTGGATCGCGTTGCCGCTGCGCGCCGAGGCGCTGATCCGCGACGTGCTCGCGCGCCTCGACCAGTGCACCACCGAGGTCAAGCTGGTGCCCGACATGGTCGATTACCGCCTGCTGCGCAGCTCGGCCGAGAACGTGGGCGGCCTGATGGCACTCAACCTGTCCAGCACGCCGCTCAAGGGCCACGCGCGCCTGTTCAAATCGCTGTTCGACCGCACCCTTGCCGCCATGGTCCTGGTGCTGCTGGCGCCGCTGCTGGCGCTGATCGCACTGGCCGTCAAGCTCAGCTCGCGCGGGCCGGTGCTGTACCGGCAGCAGCGCCACGGCCTCGGTGGCCGCGCGATCGAGGTGCTCAAGTTCCGCACCATGCGCCTGCACGACGAGCCCGCCGGGCAGGTGATCCAGGCCATGCCGCATGATCCGCGCGTCACCGCGCTGGGCCGCGTTCTGCGCCGCACCAGCCTCGACGAGCTGCCGCAGTTCTGGAATGTGCTCAAGGGCGAGATGTCAGTGGTCGGTCCGCGCCCGCACGCGGCCGAGCACAACCACGACTACGGCCGCAGACTGCAGGGCTACATGCAGCGCCACCGCGTCAAGCCCGGCCTCACCGGGCTGGCGCAGATCAACGGCTTTCGCGGCCCGACCGAGACGCTGGACAAGATGGCGCAGCGCGTGGAGCTGGACATCGACTACATCGAGCGCTGGAGCTTGTGGCTGGACCTCAAGATCATCCTGATGACCCTGCCGGCCATGTTGCGGCGGACGAATGCGTATTGACTCGATCATCACCAATATGCCAGCTCCACAAATCCACTCAATACATTTAGGTCGCTTGGAATATTGCGTCGCAACGGTACGTTCGTACGACAATGAAGGCCGCTAGTGAGCATTCGTAAACACACGGCCTACAATCTCGCCGGCTCGCTGGCACCACTACTGCTCAGCCTCTTTACCGTACCAGCCTATCTGCATCTGATTGGAAATGCTCGTTATGGCGTTCTCGCCATTGTATGGTTGTTCCTGGGCTATTTTGGAGCATTCGATCTCGGGCTATCGCGTGCCAGTGCATTTCACATAGCGCGGCTCCGTGACTCGGCTGCGACTGAGCGCGAACAAGTCTTTTGGACCGCATTGATGCTAAACTTTGGATTTGGTTTGGTGGGTGGACTGGTACTGTTAGTGATTGCGCAGCCAATCTTTGGCCATCTTTTCAAGATGTCCGCAGAGTTGCGATCCGAAGTACTGTCCAGCCTGCCATGGATAGCCGTTTGTGTGCCCATTGCTACGGTAAGCGGCGTGCTTTCGGGTGCCCTGCAAGGACGTGAATGGTTCGGAATCAGCAACGCTATGAGTGTTGCCTCATCATTCTTGACTCAACTGGTTCCGCTAGCTGTCGCGATGTTACACGGTCCCGATTTGACCTGGATCATCCCTGCAACTGTATGGGCACGAACAGCCGGGGTAATTCTGCTTATGCTCTCGTGCATAAGAGCGGTGCCATTGTCTAATAAGCCTCGATATCAGCACGGCAAAGCGCGAGCGCTACTTTCTTATGGTGGATGGATCGCGCTATCGAATCTTGTAGCACCATTTTTGGTCACGATTGATCAGATGATCATCGGCGCAATTATTGGTGTGCAGGCCGTTGCTTACTACGCCGTGCCCTTCAATTTTGTTAAGCGTGGTTCGATCTTTTCAAGCGCCATGGCCGCCAGCATGTTCCCTCAACTTAGCAGAGAGAGCCGAACGGAGGGCGACAGCATGGCCAACGATGCAGTGATGGGCCTGGCTACGATCATGACTCCGCTCGTGGTAGTTGGATTGTTGGTAATGCCCATATTCTTTAATTTATGGCTCGGCCCCGAGTTCGCACATCAGGCTGCGCCGGTAGGCGCAGTGCTTTTAATGGGCGTCTGGATTAACAGCCTCGCGTTCATCCCGTTCGGCTTATTACAGGCAAGGAATAGGCCTGATTTGACGGGGAAATTCCATCTGTATGAACTCGTACCGTTTGTTGCACTAATTTGGATCGCCACACATGAATTTGGATTGCTTGGCGCCGCTTGGGCATGGACGTTTCGCGTAGCTGTCGACGCGGTACTCATGTTTACAGCGGCAGGGCAGATAAGACAATGCAAGCGCATGCTGGTCCCCGCAATATTATTGCTTTTGGCATGGTGGTGCGCATTTGACAGTTTTACTGCTGTCAGAGTAGCACTTGCGGCTGTACTGGTACTAGTCACTTCGTCTTGGAGCATACACGCTGAGCCAAGGTTGCAGCGATTGGCATTGCGGGCAGCCTCTTGGTCAAAACACATCAAGGCGAGATTGCAATCATGAGCTTTCCGAGCCCGCGCTGTATCCCGCGTTTTGCACCATCTGGTGAATGGCCAGAAGGCGGGCTTGAACACCTAGGGCGGTGTCCTATCTGCAGCAGCGAGGACCGCAATTTAATGCACGACAACCTGAGAGATCGGGTCTTTTTCGTCGCGCCAGGGTCATGGCGCATGTGGAGATGCAAGAATTGCGATGTGGGCTATCTCGACCCGAGGCCAAACTCTAAGACTATTGGACTGGCTTACGCAAGTTATTACACCCATGAAACTGCCAGTCGCGCAAATCATATTTCAGGTCCGCGTTCGGGGCTCGTGCGACGCTTGCGTCAGGCTCTTCGCAATGGGGAGCTGAATAGAAGTTACAACTATCATTTTGAGCCATCGATCTCGTCATTCGGCGTACTGCGTGTGTTTGCAAAAAGAAAAGCTTGGGAAGCAGATGCATTTGTGCGTCACTTGCCTGCGCCAAAGCCTGGCTCTGATCAACTTTTGGATATAGGGTGTGGTAATGGAGAATTCGTCGAGCTTGCTCAAAAAGCACTTGGTTACCGCGCGGAAGGGCTGGAACTCGATGCGAGAGCGGTTGAGGCGGCACGCAGACTTGGGATATGTGTACATCATGGGAGCGTTGATCAAAACGATCTCCCGCTCCAGTCATACGCCCACGTGACTTTGTGTCACGTTCTGGAACATCTGCATCACCCAGTTTCGGCCCTTTCGAATATCCGGAGTCTCCTTCAACCCGGCGGACGCGTTTGGATTGAGATCCCTAATCTCGACGCAGCAAGCCATCGCCAGTTCGGTGCAAATGCTCTACTACTCGATTCTCCGAGACATTTAGTCATGTTTAATCGTAAAAGCTTGCAAATTTCGCTGGAAATGGCTGGCTTTACGTCACTTGCTTTTAAGCCTGTCGGCGGCTTCATCGAGGAAGCTTACTTGCAAAGCTGGGCAATCCAAAGTGGGATTGATCCCTACAGTGTCGAAATCGCTGATTTTCCTGCTCATTTGAAGACTGCTGCAAGGCGAAGTGCCGACGCGGATTCAAGTCGCTCGCTTCAGGTAGAGTCATTGATTGTATGCGCGTATCGTGATAATGCATAATTTCACACATACGTATTCAGATGACAGCAGACGTTTCGGAACGCGTAACTCGTAAAGATTCGGAGAGTGAAAACGTGAGTTGGAAGTACCTGCCTGAGTCGCGCCATGTAATGGCTGTTATTGTTACCTATGGTGCGCGCGCCGAACTACTCATACGGGTTCTGGACGCTTTGCGTGGGGTAGGCATCACGCGCGCCGTGGTGGTGGACAACGGAGCGTCCTGGCCGGTGTGTGTCGAACTGACGGCATGCTACGGCGATTTTGTGGATGTGGTGGCGATGGGCCGCAACACCGGCTCCGCGCCGGGTTATGCGGCGGGCTTGCAGCGAGCGCTGGACCTTGGGGCCGAGTATCTGTTTTTGCTGGATGATGACAATTTGCCCCAGCCGCACGCCGTCGAGGCCTTGTTGCGAGCCCATGATGAACTGCGCGAAAGCACGCCCCATGATCGCCTCGCGGTGTTGGCCTATCGGCCCGAGCATCAGCCGGACGTCGCAGCAGGCGTGCCTTTGTGGCGCATCAATCCCAGGCCATCCAGCTTTCTCGGGTTTCATGTGCTAGATATTCCCTACAAGCTGTGGCGACGCACGCCGTGGGGCAGGCCGATCCCACCCGCCCAGCTGCCGCCTCTTGTCGAGATGCACATGGCGCCCTACAGCGGATTGCTGTTACACCGTGACGCGGCCGCTGCCATCGGTTTGCCGCGCGAGGATTTCGTGCTTTATGGCGACGACACCGAGTGGAGCAATCGCATTGTGCGCTGCGGTGGCCGTATCGTGCTGGTGACAGCGGCGCGTGTGACCGACCTCGAATCATCCTGGAATCTCAGACAAATTAACGGCAATTCCTTGAATGTCTTGTTGTACGGAGAAAATGATTATCGTGTTTACTACTCTACGCGCAATGGGGCATATTTTTTTTCGCAGTTTCAAGTGCGCAACAAAATTTGGTTTGAGCTCAACGCAACTGTGTATCAAAGTGCTTTATACCTAATGGCGCGGTTAAAACATCGCGGCACGCGCTTTGCGTTGCTCGTGCGAGCCATACATGACGGCAGATCAGGCGCTCTTGGCGTCTCCGAGGAGTTCCCGCTTTGAATATCCTGTTCCTCCACGCCCTCGCTGACCCCGCCCGTGGAGGAGGCGCTGAGGTGATTGTGTGGGAGCAGATCAAAGGCCTGCAGGCAGCCGGGCATACCTGCGTACTGCTGGCCACTTCCTACCAGCCGGGATTGCATCGCGGAGAACGCAATGGCGTGCCGGTTTGGCTGGCCGGCATTCGCAACCTCTACTGGCCTTATGACAAGCGTACGCGATCTGCCGCGCTACGCATGGCATGGCACACCATCGATAGTTATAACCCGTTGATGCAGAGTTATCTGCGCCAGGTGATCGCAACGGAAAAGCCCGATGTCATGAGCATACACAATCTGTCGGGCTGGTCGGCAGCGGCATGGG
>JAGWRJ010000900.1 GCA_028869725.1 Alphaproteobacteria bacterium
CGCCAAGGATCTTGCCGATTCCTATTTTTTCGAAACTGTGGTGCGGTTGCACCGCGCGGGTGAGGGTGAGCCATACACGGGCTTAAAGCCTGCTACGGCGGTCGACCCCAATGTGGCCGCCGCGGATCAGGCACTTCAAACCGGCTCGCCGGACGCACTGGTTAAGTCGATCACCGCACAGGTGAATGCGGAAATCCTACGACGTTTCGAGCTCGTTGAGGAAACCCGCAAACAGGCAGACCAGAGTGTCGAAGCCGGCCGCAAATATGTGGCAGCCTACGTGCGACTGATGCAATACCTTGAACAAGTCGACGAGGCGGCCAAAGGACATGAGGGGGCAGACAAACGATAACCGTGCTGAGAAGCAACGATCTGACCTGCCCCACCTGCGTAGCAAGTCTTGAAGAGATGCTGCGTGCGATCGAGGGCGTCGAGAGCGCGACCGTGCAGTTCACGAGCGACCGTTTCGGAATCCAACACGATCCGGAGCGTGCCAACACGGCTGCCTGAGCACATCATGAGGGAATCGAGCCGGATCATTGAAACCGGGAGCCACCCATCACCTCAACCGGGTACAAGCCTCGCCAGTGCGGCTGGATCACCGAATCTAATCGTCACTCCTTCATCCGCAGCACCTGATGACGTTTGAAACTGGCGGAAGCTACTCCTCCCAACATTGATCGTTTAGCGATGCAGCGGTCTGCCGCCACCTGCAAAAAAGCGGCCTTGAAAGAGCCTTTTGGCGGAACTTCGACGGAAAGATCGGCGGGGAGGTTTGAATCGGACTCAGAGCGCAGTAATGCACCAGATCTACACCGTCTTCTCAGGCGAATCGCAAATAGGTTCGAGAGGACACTCCGCACAGTGTGGGTGTCGCGCCGTACAGATTTCCCGGCCAAATAAACTGAATTGGTAACTAAACTGGATCCAGCGGTTGCGCGGAACCAGATTGAGAATATCCTGCTCTACCTTCTCCGGCGATTTGCCTTGAGAAAGCCGAAGCCGACGGGTGGCAACGCGAATCGCGTGTGTATCGACGACAATTCCGCTGGCGATGCCATAGGCTGAACCTAGAACGACGTTTGCACTTTTTCGTGCGATGCCGGGGAGCGTCAAGAGATCCTCCATCGTCTGAGGCACTCGGCCACCGAATTCCTGTACGATTCGTTTCGACGCGGCTGTAATGCTTCTGGCCTTGTTTCGAAAGAAACCTGTCGAATAGATATCCTGCTCGAGTACCTCCGGTCGTAAGGCAGCAAAATCCTGTGGTGTCGGATATTTTTGGAACAACGCCGGAGTAATCTGGTTGACCCGCTTGTCCGTGCATTGCGCGGAGAGGATCGTCGCCACCAAAAGCTGAAAGGGATTGCGGTACACCAACGCGCAATGGGCGTTTGGAAAGAGCTTGCCGAACGCGGTCAAGATCCGCCTCATGCGCGCCGAAGAAGTGTATCCGCCCAGCGCCATTATCGCCGGGGTCCGTGAAATATCACTTTTGCCATACAAGGTTTTTGAAGGCTGCTTGCGATTAGACATTGCCAGATAGACTCCGGGTTGAACCGTGGCGCTTATACTCACCGTCTGTGCTGCTCCACCCGCCTGTCAACTCCATTCTTCAGTGGGGTGGCGAGATATTTCCTTATCTCATCGAACACTTGCTGAAACATGGCATGAGTAAGCCGTCCGGTTTGAGTGTTGTGTTGGCTGGGATGATAGGAGCAAAAGAGGCGTGGCAGTGGAAATGGCAGGTCATAGATCGCACCGTGACGAAAAGGCATCCTGGCTCTTGACGGTAGTGGCGCCCGCTGCCGCGCGATCCGGAGATAGGCGTCAAATGCCAGCCTGCCCAAGACCAGCACCGCGCGATTGCGCCGCAGCAACTCCAACTCGCGCTCCAGGAACGGCAGGCACTGTCGAATTTCCGTCGGCGTGGGCTTATTCTGAGGCGGCGCCCAGCGCACAACGGCAGTAATGTAGCAGTTCTTCAGTTTCAGCCCGTCGTTCCGGTCGAAGGATTCGGGCTGATTGGCGAAGCCGGCTTCATGCAGTGCTCGGAAAAGGAAGTCGCCGGAACGATCTCCGGTGAAGACTCTTCCTGTCCGGTTTCCCCCATGTGCCGCGGGGGCCAGTCCGATGATGACCAACTGCGCCCTGGGGTCGCCGAAGCTGGGCACCGCCTTTCCCCAATATTGCTCGTTCAGAAACATCGCGCGCTTGCGTTGCGCCACAAACGTGCAGTATTGAATGAGCCGGGGGCATGCACCGGATTCCAGAATTGTGGTCTGTAATTCCTCGAGGCTCCGTGCTGCCCGATTACGCTTAGTCATCACCGGCCTTCAGGGGAGTGCATACTTATGCTCATGAGCAGCCACGGACAGTATCGGGGAGCAGACAAGGCGACTCCGGCAGAAATCGAATTCATGCGCCATGCCATCCGGCTGGCCCAGACTGCGCGGGAACAAGGCGATATGCCCGTGGGTTCAGTTGTGGCTTGCGATGGAAAGATCATCGGCGAGGGTATGGAGGCCGTACGAGCGGACAATGACCTTACTGCCCATGCCGAGATAAGGGCCGTACAGGACGCCTGCAAGAGACTGAAGATCCTTGATCTGACGGGCTGCATCTTGATTACGACGGTTGAACCTTGTTTCATGTGCTCTTTCGTTATCCGCAGCGCCCGCATTGCAAGGGTGGTTATTGGCAGAGCGGTGCCGCACATCGGGGGCTTCAGCTCCAGCTGCCCCATCCTGGTCAATCCGAATATCCCGGGCTGGTCACGGCCCCCCTCCGTGGTAGCCGGAGTCCTCGAAGAAGAATGCAGCGCATTGTTCGGTTCATAGCGAAGCCGGCTGAGACTTCATCTCCGCTAACCCTTATATGTGAGCACGCGTCCCCACACACTCTTTGTGCCCCAGATGCCCGATCGCAGGCACTCCAGTTGAACGATCTGGCTATGATCGACGAACAGGTTGACCTCCGGGCCATAA
>JAGWRJ010000901.1 GCA_028869725.1 Alphaproteobacteria bacterium
ATGAGCACGAGCATCTCCGGGGTGATTTTGAGTGTATCTGATCTAGTCATGATGCCCGATAATATACCCAATAATACCCAATAAGCCGAGCCAATTATTTACCCAATAATACCCAATATGTGAGGAGTATCGAGAGGTCTAGAATTCCTGACCTATGGTTGCGGGATTGGTCCCGCTCCGCCAACAGGCGGACTTCCGAGGTGAATGCGGGGGTGGCTGGACCATTTCCGGGACAGAGGGAATCGAACGCGGATTTCCGAAAGGCGCTCGAAGCGAATTCAAGATACTGGCTGGTGGAGGAGGTCAGCAGCTGATGCGCCGTCCCCTTTCGAATGATCTTCGCGAATGCGTTGGTTCCGCCGTTATAGCAGGCGAGAGCTGCCGGTCGGCAGCAGCCCGGTTTGATGTCACTGTGTCCTCGGTCGTAAAGTGGGCACAGCGCCACCGCACGACGGGCTCGCGGACTCCAGGCAAGCTTGGAGCGGACCGCAAGCCTGTTCTTGGCCCTCATGGTGACCTCCTTGTCCAGCGGATTGAGGCGGTACCGCATCTGACCCTACAGCGCCTGAAGCGTGGGTTGGCCGAGCGTGGCGTCAAAGTCTCACACAACGCCATCTGGACATTCATGCGGTGACAGGGGTTGCGGTTAAAAAAATCTGTTCGCACTTGAACAGGCCCGGACGGAGTTTCGGGCCCGCCGCCAATGGTGGTGTTCCTGCCAGCCAAATCTGGATCCCCGGCGGCTGGTCGTTATCGATGAGACCTAGATTAAAACTAACACGGCCGCGATATGCTTTGAATCAGGCGCGACTTTCCTGACAGCCTTCTTGCCGAGACCAACGAAGGGGGCGCCATCTGGCGCGAGAATTTCATCCGCACCTATCTGGAACGCGATATCCCGCAACTTGGTCCACGCGTACCCGCCGAGACACTGCGCCGGTTATGGGCGATGCACGCCCATATGCAGAGCAGGATATTGAATGCGGCACTGCTCGCAGATGCCCTTGGCGTCGATGGCAAGACTGTCGCGCGTTATCTCGACTTGCTGGTCGATCTTCTGTCCGTGCGTCGCCTGCCTGCCTACCACGCCAATGTCGGCAAGCGTCTCGTCAAATCGCCCAAGGTTTATGTGCGTGACAACGTCATAGTCCATGCACTCCTGGGCCTTAAGAACCGCGACGCAGTGCTCGGTCATCCGGTCGCGGGTGGCAGCTGGGAAGGTTTCGTAATCGAGAATCTGCTGAACACTGCGCCCGAGCGTGTGAACGCGAGTTTCTACCGTACCTCAGCTGGCGCCGAAATCGACCTCGTGCTTGAGATGCCGAGCAATAAGCTTTGGGCTGTCGAAATCAAGCACCGCCTTAGGCCTGCGATCGACAAGGGATTTCACCATGCCCGCGAAGATCTGACGCCCAAACAATCTTTCGTCGTATATTGCGGAGAAAAACGCTATCCAAGAGCCGAGGACGTCGAGGCCATCCCCCTACAAGAGTTCGTGCCAGTGCTGGGCGGGGCACCCCCTGCCAGGAACCCATAGGTCCGTCGTTCCTGGCAAAAGAAGCTGC
>JAGWRJ010000902.1 GCA_028869725.1 Alphaproteobacteria bacterium
CGGCGCGTGGAGCGTCAAGCTCCACCGCCTCATAGGAAAATGTGGCCGCTCCCGGCCGCACCACCGCCGCTTTGATCTGCATCGAGATGTCTCCTCAGGTAGAACCTACGCGCGCCGGGGGCTTGCTGTCATCAAGGTCCGAAAGGTGCAGCGCCGTTGCGGAATTTACGCAACTACCCCGCGGCAGGCTTCCTCTGCGTCAAGGAGATCGATGGTGCCGACACCACCATTGAGGGCAATCATCGCCCCGTCCGGTATGCGAACCGTGGCACGCTCGACCGCCGTCACACAGGGAAGGTTGAACTCCCGGCAGAGCGAGGCACCATGGGCAAGGACGCCGCCAGTCTCAAGTACAAGCCCGCCCAGCCGCACGAAGATGGGCGTCCAGCTCGGATCGGTCTGGCGCGTCACCAGGATGTCGCCATCCTGTAGTTTCCCCAGCTCACGGACATCATAGAGGACCCGCGCGCGCCCGACGATCTGGCCCCCACTTGCCGCCTGACCATGGATCCGCTGTGCACTGTCTCCGACAAGCACCTCGTCCTCTGCGACGTAGCCCGCCCTCAGATATTTGGGCGGCTGAAGCGTACGGGTTTGCAGCCACTCTTCCCGGCGAACACGTATACGCTCGGCCGCGTCCGAAGGCGCAAGCTCGCCCTGGGCCAGGTTCTCAATTTCGCGGCGGCACAGAAAGAATACATCACTTTCTCCCGCAAGCTTTGCTGCGCGTGCAAGCCTTCTTCCCTTCTCGGCATAGACACCACGCAACAGCCACCACACCCGATCGTAGTAGAAGCGGTGATTGTCCCTGAGGCTCATATAGATCTCATTGTAGCGGAAGAGCGTCTTTAAAACCCATCGTTTGATCGGCGCGGTTAATCCTTTAAGACGCGCGCAGCAGCGCGCCTGCGCCGCGCGCCGTCCGGCCGCGATCTTCGCGTGCGACTGGGTCGGATCGGGGCACTCTGACGCCAGAAATGCCTGCACCTGTGCCCACAAAAGCTCCGGATCATCGCCCCACCGCGGATGGATCAGATCCTTGTAGGTGGCACCTCTATGGCCATGGGTGTCGGCAAATGCATCAAACCGACGGCGCACCGCCTCGATGCCCATCCCGGCACGTGATGAAAACTCCGCCCAGCTCTCCTGCTGTGCCTGTGCCACGAGATCTTGGCCGCAGGAGCGCACCAGCCCCGCAATTCGCCAGATCGCCTCCGTCTCCTCAAGCGTATGGCTTCCTTCAAGCCCTGCCGACACTTCACCATAAAGTTCCTCTCCACGACCGAGCCACCGCTCCATGAGAACGATCAGGAGAAGCTTCAGGGTCGGAGCATAATGAAAAACAGTGATGCCGCAGTCCGGACCAATGGTTACGGCAACTGCCCAGATGCGCTCCAGGTGACGGTCCAGCTCTTCGTCCCTAAGGCTCGCCAGGTCGATGGGTACAAGCGCCCCGATCGCAGCCATGAATGGCCCGAACGATCGGGCAAGAAACCTGTGATTGCGCGTAAATCCCCAGCGCGCGCCCTTGCGGACTTCGAACAGCCAGGTGCGGTGGAGGACACCCCACCATTTCCAGGGAGCGTTTCGGCAGGCCTGACGGCGATCCGGTGGAAGCTGTTCGAGAAGACTTGGAAGGCGCAGGCTCCTCGGCAGATAGGCGTAAAGACGTTCCAGGAGGCTGATGTCGACATAAGGTGCGGCGCGAAAATATTTGAACGTGTCCCGCGGACACGGCGCCTGCTCGCCATACATGCTGAACTGAAGCGGAAACTGCCCGGTCAAATTCTGCACGTCATAGAAGAGAGGACTGACCGGTGGTGACCAGATCTCATCGGCATAGACACGTGACCACCGCCGCTCCCCGCCATCAGGGTCCACAGTTTCGTCCGTCGCCCAAGGCTCCAGGTACCGGTTGTACCAGACCCCCCGCAAGGTCGTGACCGGGCGGCTCTGCAGAAGATACAGCACCTTCCCGTCAAACGCCCATTCGACATCCTGGGGAAACGCGAGAGCGGCTGCAACCTTGCGGGCTTCGGTCAGGACTGCATTGAGTACCTCCTGCGGCAATGCCTCGCCACCTCGAGGCACCTCGCGCGCGCGCACCTCTCCCGTCTTCACATCGAGATGGATCACATCGGGATTGACCGCCCCGGAGACCAGATGCTCACCAAGTCCTGCGACCGCGTTGACGACCGCGACTGAAAGCGCCTGGGTTGTGGGATCGGCGGTAAAAGCGACGCCCGACCATCTGGCTTCGACCATCCGCTGGACAATGACTGCCATCGCCTCGTCAGAGCCCACTGCCCGCTCGGCGCGATATTCGCTTGCCGTCTGGCCCTTATGGGAAGCAAGGCACTGATCCACTGCGGCAAGCATGGCATCGCGCCCACGCACATTGAGGACCGTATCGAAGATGCCGGCGAAGGAGTGATCCAGAGAGTCTTCGGCGGCCCCGGAGGAACGCACTGCGAAGGCATGAGCGTCTCCGCCCACTAGCTGCCAGTTGCTTACGATCTCCTCCCGGACCTCCTCGCTGAGCACTCCCGCCTTCGTTGCTTGCGTGGTCACGACAAAAAAGGGCGGAACCGTACACCCCAGCGCCTGAAGCCGGAACAATGATGCAGCCTTGCCTCCTACCTCCTTGACGCCTGTTACCGAAGGCTCCCGACTCGAGGAGATCATGCGTACTTTCCGGCATGCAGCTCGGACGGTTTGACACGCGCCGGCCAGAAATAGGAACTCAGCCCAGGCACTGTGCCCACGCCTTCCACGATAAAGTCACCGACACCTTCAAAGCCCCAGAAACGGTCGTGCGAACCATGGCCTATATAAGAATGCATCTGCGGCATGCGCGCGCGCACCGTGCGCCCCAGCGTGTCGGTCACCTCAAGAATAATATCGTGCTGGACGCCATTTGGGTCATACTTCGCCCTGGTGCGCACCGTTGCAGCACTCGCCTGAGTCCCGTCCATCATGACAAATCCCAGAGCTACCTGGTGATCCGCCTCGTCGATGCCCTGGTAGA
>JAGWRJ010000903.1 GCA_028869725.1 Alphaproteobacteria bacterium
AAACGGCGCATGGGCTGCCGGCACTCGTGTCGACCATCCGGCTGCGCCACGCCGGCTTCGCCGAGGTCATGGACAGCGAGGACATGTTCCGGGCGTGCATAGCCCGCATGCAGGCACAGAGGCTTCTGCCGCGACGCTGAGGAAACCTCACAAGGGCTTGAGGCCGAATTCGCCACGCATCAGGCGCTCGCGCAGCTCGCGCTTCAGTACCTTGCCGGAGGCGTTCTTGGGCAGCGTGTCGATGAATACGACATGCCGAGGCTTTTTGTAGCTCGCGATCTGCTCTCGGCAAAATCCGATCAGCTCCTCGGCGCTCGCCTGACTGCCGTCGCGCAGCACGACAAAGGCCACAACCGCTTCGCCCCATGTCTGGTCAGGTCGTCCGGCCACTGCGACTTCGGCGATGGCCGGGTGCTGGTACAGCACCTCTTCCACCTCGCGTGGATAGACATTTTCGCCACCGGTCAGGATCATGTCCTTTTTGCGATCAACGACATAGAGATACCCGTTCTCATCCCACTCGCCGATATCACCACTGCGAAACCAGCCATCGATGAACGAATTCTGTGTGGCTTCGGGATTGTTCCAGTACCCCGTCAGTACCTGGTCACCCTTGATGACGATTTCGCCAGGAACACCTGGGGGGCAATCGCGGTTCATGTCGTCGATGACGCGAACCCGCGCGAGCGGCAGCTGCCGGCCCACAGAACGCAGGAGCTGGGGTGCATCCAGTGCTGCGCGGCGATGATCTTCGGGTCCCATGAACATCACGTTGCCGGCAAGCTCGGTCATGCCGAAGCCGGTGCTAAAATCGATGTTGGGCCAGCGCTCACGGGCACGCTTCAGCACGGCTACAGGCATGGAGGAGGCCCCGTACCCGATACGGCGCAGTGAGCTCAGGTCGTATTGGTTTGCGCGCGCGTCATCGAGCAGCATGGCGATCATGGTCGGCGCCATGGCGGTGCTGGTCACGCCAAACTCCTCGATGCTGCGTAGCATGGTTTCGGTATCGAAGTTCCGCAGCAGCACCACGGGCAGGTTCTGCAGGTGGTAGATCGGCATGACGTAGCCGGCCACGTGAAACTGGGGAAAGGTAAAGAGGCAGACATCGTCCTTGCTGCGGTCCCAGCCACTGAGGCTGTTATAGACGGCGGCCATCAGGTTGCGGTGACTGAGCATGGCGCCCTTGGGCAGTCCCGTGGTGCCGCTGGTGTAAAGGAGCCAGCAAAGATCAGTTTCCTGCGGACGTAAGGCAGGCGGTGTCGGGTCGGCGCGGCTTACAAGGTCGTCATAACTGCGCCAGGCCTCGCCCTCCGCACCGATCAGGATGAGCTGCGGCTTTTGCTTCAGCTGCGGCACGACCTGGTTCAAGGTGGCGCGATATTTGGGCTCGGCTATGAGGATCTCGGGCGCACTGTCATTCAGGATATAGACAAGTTCACGCGGCGTAAGTCGGTAATTCAGCAGCGTCAGCGCCATGCTCGCGCCCGGAACACCATAATAGCAGTCAACATATTCGAGGCAGTTCTCGGCAAGGATGGCAACGCGCGAGCCAGGCTCTGCCAGCGTCAGCAGTGCATTTGAAAGCCGGTTGCAGCGCCTGTGAAGTTCGCCGTAGCTGACGCTGCGGCCTGCGAAATGAACTGCAACGATGTCAGGTGCGTGATGGGCGGCAAGGGCAGGAACGTCACTTAACAGCATATCTGGCTCCTCGGTTTCGAACCGTGCGGCCGCGACAGCCTTAGGGCGCCTTGACCATAAATATAACGCATTCTATATTTTCGCAGAACCGTGTTCAAGGCGCGGAAAATACAGCGTTATTTGCGGAGGAAAGCGCCGCCTATGGCTGAGGCATCGTCGCATGTTCCACGGCTCGAAGATCTGCTGGCGGGGCGGCCATCAAATTGGGGCAGATGGGGCGCTGACGACGCAGTTGGCAGTCTGAATTACCTCACAGCGCAAGACGTTCTTCGCGGTGTCGCGGCGGTGAGGAAAGACGCGCCCGTCAATCGGCTTGCGATCAAATGACAGGGCACAGCTGAGTACGCTCGGGCGGGTACAGGGAGGTATGTGTGGCAAGCCGCAATGAAATCGTAGCACTTTTGACGCGCGAAGGCCCATTTGAGCTCGTTGAGGACACCTCGTTGGGTTATCCGATGAAGGTGTACAGGAATGCCCCGCCTAACATGCGGGCGATCCTGGAGGCGACCCGGCAATTCGATGAGCGCGCATTTCTTGTCTATAACGATGAAGAGATCACCTTCCGCGCGCATTTTCACCGGGCTGCGGCACTTGCCAGATGGCTGTTTGAACGCGGCGTCAGAAAGGGCGACCGGGTTGCTATCGGGATGCGCAATTATCCCGAATGGGTCGTGTCGTTCTGGGCCTGCCAGGCTATCGGCGCGGTGGTCGTGGCGATCAATGCCTGGTGGACCGGGGACGAAATCCAGTATGCCCTGAGCGACTCGGAGACGTCTGTGCTTCTGATCGACGGCGAGCGGCTGGCGCGCCTTGAGCCGATCGTCGATCTTGCGGCCTTTCGTGCCGTGATTGTGGCACGGCGCGGTGCTGCAGGTGGACCTGGCGTCGATTTTGAAGATGTGCTTGTCGCAGACGCGGATCTGCCGGCAGTAGATATCGCCCCTGATGATCCGGCAACGATCCTTTATACCTCCGGGACAACCGGAAAGCCCAAGGGTGCCGTGGCCACGCAGCGCAATCACGTGACGAACTTCATGAACACGATGCTGGCAGGTGCGGTCGGTAAGGCTCTCCTGGGAGACTTTACCGCGCTACCGCCGAGTGAAATGCCACAGAACTCCGCGCTTCAGACCTTTCCCTTCTTCCATATTGGCGGCCTGACGGGCCTTTACGCCAGCACGGGCACCGGCTCCAAGCTGGTTCTCATGTATAAGTGGAATCCAGCGGAAGCTCTGGATCTGGTGATGCGCCATGGCATCTCGGCAGTATCGGGGGTGCCTATCGTGGTGCGTCAGCTGCTCGAGGCGGCGACCGCGTCCGGGGTGAATCCCTCATCGATCCTCGGCATTTCCGCAGGGGGCGCATCGGTGCCCCCCGATCTTATCCAGCGGATCGAAGGGCAGTTCGAAGCCAAGGCGTCAGCAGCCAATGGCTATGGCCTCACCGAAACGACGAGCGCCGTCATCGTCAATTCCGGCCAGGAATACTTCCAGCACCCCGACAGCGTCGGTCGGCCAGTGGCAACGGCACAGGTCGAGATCGCGGACGATGAGGGACGCTTCCTCGGTGAGCACCAGATCGGTGAACTGTGGGTCCGCGGGCCCAATGTCGTTCGCGGCTACTGGGGTAACCCGGAGGCTACCGAAGCGGCGTTTGGCGGTGGCTGGTTCCGCACGGGCGATCTTGGCTATCGCGACAGCGACGGCCTTTATTACGTCGTGGACCGCAAGAAGGACGTGATCATCCGCGGTGGAGAAAACGTCTATTGCGCCGAAGTAGAAGCCCAGCTTCTCGCTCATCCCCTGGTGCGGGATGCAGCGGTCATCGGCCTGCCCGATCCTGTTTACGGTGAACGGGTTGCCGCGGTCATCCAGATCGATGAGCTCTCCCGTGCCGAGGAATTAAAGGGCGCGCTCATGGGCACACTTCCCGAGCGGCTGGCGCGCTTCAAAGTCCCCTCCGTTTATCACTTCATGAATACGGAACTGCCGCGGACGGCAACAGGCAAAGTGCTGAAGCGCGAACTGCGCGCCGTGTTCGAATGACGCCGGACGAGACGATGCCAGACGAACCTGAGGTGCCCGCGCGCCTGGGTGATATTCTGGACGCACACCGCTTCGATCTCAGCTCTCTTCACGCCTTTCTCAAGGCCAATCTCGAGGGCTTTTCCGGGCCACTCAGCGTACAGCAGTTCCAGGGCGGCGCGTCCAATCCGACCTTTCTTCTGAGCGTTGGGGATGAGGCGGGATCTTTGAGGCGCTATGTCCTGCGCAAGCGGCCACCGGGCGCATTGCTCGAAAGTGCTCATCAGGTCGACCGCGAATATCATATCATGGCGGCGCTGTGGCAGACGGAGGTTCCGGTCCCGCGGGTCCGCATCCTGTGCGAAGACGCCTCGGTCATTGGCACCAGTTTTTACGTGATGGATTATGTCGACGGCGAGATCGTTACAGACCCTGGTCTGCCGGAGCGAAGTTCTGAAGCGCGGGCCCGGATGCACGGGTCATTTCTGCAGACGCTGGTCGCGCTTCATGCAGTTGATTATATGAAGGTCGGCCTTGGCCAGCTGCAGCGCCGCGGTGACTATCTGCAGCGGCAGCTGTCGCGCTTTACGCGGCAGTATCGGGCGTCCGAGGACAACACCATTCCTGCCATGGAAGAGCTGATTGTGCTCCTGCCACAGTCGCTGCCCGCGGACCGGCGGGAGGCGATCGTCCATGGCGACTACAAGTTCGGTAACGTGATGTTCGACCGCAGCAGCCATCAGGTCTGTGCGGTTCTCGACTGGGAGCTGACGACCATCGGCGATCCTCTGGCCGATCTCGCCTTCAGCGCTCTTAACTGGTATGGCGGGATTGCCGGCAGGGGCGGGCTTGATGTTGCGGCCCAGCCTCGCGGTATTCCGTCGGTGGATGCGTATGTAACGGAATATTGCCGGGCAACCGGTCGCGATCGGATCAGAGGCTGGAATTTCTATCTGGCGTTTTCGCTCTTCCGGCTCGCCTCGATCATGCAGGGCGTGTACCGGCGCGTGCTCGATGGCTCAGTAGCAAGTCGCTTCGATGCCACCAACATGGCTCCAGCACTTGCGCAGCAGGCATTGCATCTGTTTGAAAATGTGCCTTCCGAGATCGGGGGCTGAAGGATCAGGGAGCATTACATGAACCAGCCGGCCATCGCTGCGGAAGACTTCATACACACGGGTTACGTCGTTGCCGACCACGTGGCGACGATCACTCTGAACCGGCCCGAGGTGCGCAACGCCCTCAATTATCGCGCCTATGACGAACTGGAGGCTGCGTTTCGCCTGGCCAGCGCGAGCACGCAGGTGCGGTGTGTGATCGTCACCGGCGCCGACCCGGCCTTCTGCTCGGGCGACGACGTACGCGCGATCATGACCGAAGAAGCCAACCGGGCCCGTGCCAGCCGCGTTGATGCAGGAACGCTGCGTCCTACACCCGCAGCGATGGCCGCACTGGCGTGCGATTGTCCCGTGATTGCCGCGGTCAATGGCGCTGCCGTGGGTTGGGGCATGGAGCTTGCACTCTTTGCTGACATCCGCATTGCATCGGAGCGTGCGAAGTTTGCCGAACTCTTCATCAAACGCGGGCTCGTGTGTGATGTGGGCGGCTTCTATCGACTCCCAGAAATCGTAGGTCCCGCCATGGCCGCGCAGCTGCTTTTTACCGGCGATGTCATTGACGCGACGCAGGCCCAGAAAATCGGCCTTGTCACAGACGTGGTGCCACATCAGGAACTTCTGCCACGGGCAGAAGAGCTCGCCGCGCGCATCGCCGCCAATCCACCCCTGGCGCTGCGGGCGATGAAGCAGGGGCTGCGGCGGGCGCGTGGCGCTGACGCCAAAGAGACCGGACGCTGGGCCATCGAGACCATCTATCGTCTGATGCAGACCGAGGATCATCGCGAAGGCGTGGCAAGCTTCCTCGAGCGGCGACCGCCGGTCTTCCGGGGCATCTGATTGCCGCGTCCGCAGCAGCCCGGAATATTCGTATAATACGTTCTATAAATATCACGGTCGAAAGTGCTGTGGCCGCCCGCGGGTGGCGTCTTGCGTGGCTCATCGGCCTTCGGGAGGCGCCGCCACAGAAGCGACGACGTCTAAAATAATGCATATAAAACAATAACATGTAGAGGTGCGACGCCCGCGCCTGCCTTGCTGTTGCGCCAGGCCGGCGGTCGTTGACGTGACGACATCCCGGACGGATCATTGCCAAATAAATGAAACGTGTATTAAATAATTTGCTTAACGCGTGTCGGGGAGGCGCAACGCAAACAGCTGGAACAGGGCAGGCGGGCAGGTGTCCTGCGCTCCAGCACCTCGGCACAAGGGGGAGGAAAATATGGCTCGTCATACATCGCTATTGTTGTGTGCGTCAGCGTTTCTCGGCCTCATGAGTGCAGTGACGCCGGCATGCGCGCAGGCAAATTCAGCCTCTGCCAAGAAAGAGGC
>JAGWRJ010000904.1 GCA_028869725.1 Alphaproteobacteria bacterium
CTTCCATGTCTCCCGTTGGCCAGGGAATTACCTGCGGTGCGGGCTGGATGGCGTGATGAATAATACTCGCGGCGTTCGGAATCACCGGCCAGGCATAATGGGCAAACACATGCACAAGATTGAGACCCATCCGCACCGCGGCAGCCGCGCGCGGCTTATCCTGCTTGATGTGGGTCCATGGAGCAGCTTTGGTCAGGTATTCATTTCCGGCCACCCATAGCGCACGTAATTCGCCCAACGCCTTGCGAAATTCCATGGCTTCGAGATAATTCGTATACTGAGCAACTCGATTGCGAAGGTCCTCTATTACCGCTTGCTCATCCGCCCCATATGCGCCTTCCTTTGGGACCCTTCCGTCAAAACGGGCATGCGTGAACTTGAGGATGCGATTCACAAAGTTTCCCAAGACATCGGCGAGGTCTTTGTTCACCACTGAGGCAAAATGTTCCCAGGTGAAATTGGAATCTGCCCCCTCTGGCGCATTGGCCATAAGGTAATAGCGCCAGTAATCCGCCGGCAGGATTTCCAGCGCGGCATCCATAAACACACCGCGCTTGCCTGAAGTTGAGAACTTACCGCCGTAGTAGTTCAACCAGTTGAAGCCTTTAATCTGATCAACCAGCTTCCAAGGTTGTTCGGATCCCATGATGGTCACGGGAAATCCAACCGTATGGAACGGAACATTGTCCTTGCCCATAAACTGGACATAGCGCACGTCTTGCGCCCGCGCACCAAACCACCAATCTTTCCAGTCAGGTTTGTTGCGGGCGTTTGCCCATTCATGGGTTGCACCAATATATTCGATGGGTGCGTCAAACCAAACGTAGAAAACCTTGCCTGCCAGTCGTCCATCGGCGATATCGTCAGGGACTGGAACGCCCCACTTTAGATCACGCGTGATCCCACGATCCTGAAGACCTTCGTCCAGCCATTTGCGAGCGATGGACAGCACCAGTGGCGACCAGTCCTCGGCATGTTCCTCTATCCATTCGCGCAAACGCGGCACAAAGGACGACTGGCGCAGGAACAGATGTGCACTGTCGCGTATCTCAATGTCAGCCGATCCGGACAGAGCAGAGCGCGGCTCGATCAGATCGGTAGGGTCGAGAACCCTGGTGCAATTCTCGCATTGATCACCACGTGCACGGTCATAGCCGCAATGAGGGCATGTCCCGATTACGTATCGGTCTGGAAGAAACCGCTTGTCGGCGTGCGAATATACCTGACGCGTGGTACGTACTTCCAAGTGCCCATTACGCCACAACGCGCGCGCGAAATCCTGGGTCAGGACCCGGTTCTCATGGCTCGACGACCGGCCAAACCAGTCCCAGGAGAAGGCAAATCCTTCACCCAATCGCTTCTGGATTTCGTGCTGCTCGGCGCAATAAGCCGCTACATCCTGGCCAGCTTCCAGTGCGGCAAGTTCGGCCGGTGTCCCATGTTCGTCAGTCGCACAGACATAAAGCGTGTCATGCCCTCGAGCACGCTGAAAACGGGCATAGACGTCCGCAGGTAGCATCGATCCTACGAGATTGCCCAAATGCTTGACGCCATTGATGTAGGGAAGTGCGCTGGTAATGAGGATCCGGGTCATGTCTGCCGCTGAAATGAAGTGAATGCTTCGAGATTACCGGCTCTGAGGTTCCGCTCCAAGCAGCTCCCTGGACGCCCTCATATCCCGGCCGACATCGTGTGCGACAGAAAGGCGACAAGTGCAAATCCGAGGATCACGAGGAGCGCGGCTAGTGCCAGGTCGAGGCGGGCGCCTCCAGTAATAGCCTCGGTGCTGTCAATAGCCCGCCGCAGTCGTACAAAGCGTATGGCGGCCAGAGATACAATCAGAAGGCCCGCCCCCGTCACCACGATGCCCGCGATATCGCCCAGCCCGTTGCCGGAAAGGGCTGACGCCCGCCCATGCCCGCTCAGGCCAGCCTGCGCCAGGCGGAGGAAAAGATTGAATTTGGCGACTAAAAAGCCAAATGCCATGATTGCAATCGCCGTACGGACCCAGGCCAAGAAAGTGCGCTCATTGGCGGCATGATCGGAAAAATTGCGGATCATCAGCCCTGCCTCTCGGAGTGGAAGGGGCCGGTGGCTGCTCCCGGCGGCAGATTGTTGCAAAAGCCACGCGCCACTTCGTCCATGCCCCCTTCATTGGGACCAGACTGTTCTTAACATGCCTTCAGAGTGATAACAGAGGGCCCCTCTGCCATGGCGGTTGACTGCGAAGTTCAGCGCCGTCATTTTCCCGGGCATTAAATAGGGGGGCGGATTTTCGTCCACCCCCGGGTACCAGGCCGGCTTAGCTCAGTTGGTAGAGCACCTGATTTGTAATCAGGGGGTCGCGGGTTCGATCCCTGCAGCCGGCACCAGCCCGCCATGCTTGCTCGATGCTCGCCGATAGTGCCCTGAATGCGCCTCGACGGAGCCCCATACCCGAGCCGGCGTGCATGCGGTGGTAACGATTACAGTTGGCGAGCCAGTACGGCCGGGTCCGGTGCATCGTTATCGGCGGGTGGCGGGGTAAGAACCTTGAACGCACTGGCAGCCGCCTGGGCTGCCTGAACGTCAGACGAGCTCATGTGGGCAGCGAGTACATCCAGCCGTGCCTTTGACTGCGCATCTCCTTGCGCTGCTGCAATGGCATACCAGGTAAAGGCATTTTTGAGGCTCATAGGAACGCCAGAGCCGCGCTCGTAGAGAACCCCAAGGTTAAACTGCGCGTCGATGATGCCGTATTGGGCCGCAGCCGAGAACCACTTTGCCGCCGCGACATAGTCCGGCGTGCCAGCCCATCCTTCTGCATAGGCTACACCCAGCCGGTACATCGCCTTGGCGTTGCCCGCAGTCGCCGCCTTGGCATACCACTGCATCGCCTGCGTCAGATCTTTGGGTACGGCGCGACCTCGTTCATAAAGTGTTGCCAACCAGTATTCCGCCACTGGCTGGTTCTGTAGCGCCGCCTTGCGCAGCCAATAGGCTGCGCTGGGGACGTCTGTCGCCGTTCCATCGCCGTTGAGTAGTTTCAGTCCCGCCACAAGTTCAGCTTTTGCACTGCCTGCCTTTGCCATCGCCACTACGCGTGCGTCCACCGACGCACCTGTTGGCAGAGTGGCGACGGACGAACCGGTTGCTGGTGCATGGCGCAGAAGTTGGAAGCGTATCGCGGCTCCAACCCCGCCAATCGCCAGCAGCAACGCCAATGACACCACCAGCCAATGCGCCCGCCGCGACCAGCCAGGGGGCGTCTTGCGGGACCGGGCCGATGGCCGCGTGCTAGCCGCAAAGCCTTCGCCTCCTGTTCCTGAATCCGTGTCTGTAACGCCCGACTCCCGTGCAAGCGTCGACAATACGTTGCGATCGTTGTCGCTTGTCGCCAGTCGTGAGGTCCGCGCCAACCAGTTTTCCACTGCACTCAGTCGACCGGTCAATTCCTTGACATAGGCCCGCAGGTCCCCAACCACGACCGCGTGCTGCTCGCTTCGTTCCAGGAGCGAGCGGTGCGAGGTTCCCAGCGCCTCAGCGATCTGGTTGGTCAGTCGACCGTGATCTTCTTCAAATTTGGTCCGCGTGCGCTCAACGTCCTGTTCGACCTGCCCCAACCGGA
>JAGWRJ010000905.1 GCA_028869725.1 Alphaproteobacteria bacterium
GAAGACATTGGCCAA
Organism: Alphaproteobacteria bacterium; assembly: GCA_028869725.1. Lineage (GTDB taxonomy): Bacteria > Pseudomonadota > Alphaproteobacteria > Micropepsales > Micropepsaceae > Rhizomicrobium. The sequence goes on from JAGWRJ010000905.1 coordinate 16, forward strand.
CGCCCTTTCAATGATACCACCAAAATTTAGTGCCTGCTTGTCGATGCGCCTGAATGACCTGCAAGTGTCAAAGCCCGGTCGTTTCCGGCTGGTGCGTAATTCACAAGTTATGCGACAGCCCCCGCTCGCGAGAAATGTGGAGAACACGATTACACGTTTCGATTTTGTTGCGCGGCTACGGTTCATCGCAGTCTGCCAGAAGCGACAAGTTCGGAGAGCTGTCTTGGCAAAGCGCAATCCGCAGGCAATTCCAGCGCAGCTTCGGGTGCGCCTAAAACGCTGCGCATGGGGATGATCCCAGCCCATACCGGCACGGCGCTCTCTTCGGGGTCTCCCGGGGCGCCAGTACGGATTTTCACGCTGGCCTCTCCAATATCCATCCACAATACACTGGTTGCTTTCAGTTCCTGCTCTGTCATCGGCCGCAAGCCTTCCCACCGGCCTGGAAACAGCCCGTCGACGAAATAACGCAGAGCGTCACCGGTCTCCTTTTTGTCCTCGATCCTGCGCGCGGTGCCGAAGGCCATGGCTGAACGGTAATTTACGGAATGATTGTAGGCCGAGCGCGCCAGCACATATCCATCCATGAAGCTGACCGTCAGACAGACCGGCACGCCCTGCGCGGCGCGCAAGAAACGGCTGGCAGCCGATCCGTGCCAATAAAGCCGGTCGCCATGACGCCAATGGATGGTCGGCGTCACGTAAGGGGCGCCATCCAGCACATACCCCACATGGCAAAGCGGCGCGGCGTCGAGCACGGCGTAGACTGCTTCTTTGTCGTAGCTGCCGCGATGATGTTCACGCCGCACACGGTTGCGTTCGGTGATGGGGAATTGAGTGTCTGTGGTGGTGGTCATCGGCTGATCTCCTTTGCCGCGCAGCCTGTCGCATTTGTGGTATGCTCAAAAGCGCCAGTTTAGAGATAAGGGACAGACCAGTTGGCGACTCGGGGACAGAACGCTCTCGTGGCACTGGAGCGTGCGCGCGGAGATTTGCAGGGCCAGCTTTTCCGAGCCCTGCGCGCGCGCATTCTCAGTGGCATCCTGCCGCCCGGCGTACGCCTGCCTTCAACACGGCAGCTTGCGGTGTCGCTCGGGCTGTCGCGCTCCACCGTCGTCAGCGCCTATGAGCGGCTGCAGGCCGAAGGGTACGTGACCAACGCCGCCGGCAAGGCCAGCCGGGTGGCGGACATCATGCCGCCCATTGCTGCACCGTCCCGTTTGCCGCGGCCGGCGCCCAATACTTTGCCCGCGCCCGCACAGCTTCCAGCGCCACTAGCGCCTGGCGTCCCCGACCTCGCCGCTTTTCCGTCCGTGCAATGGGGCAGGCTGCTGGCAAGCGCTGCCCGACACCTACCGGGCGCTGAGCTTGGGTATGACGCGCCATTCGGCTTGCCAGCGCTGGCCAAGGCCATCCTCGCCCATATCGCGGTGACGCGGGGAGTTGCAGCCGAGCCCGAGCAACTCTTAATATTTCCTTCTACCCGTGCGGCCATTGCCTTGCTGTCGCGTACGGTATTGCGCCGCACGGCACCGGACACCGCACCAGTATGGATCGAAGATCCCGCCTACCCGAGTGCGCGTCAGATCCTGCGCGAAGCGGGCGCCCGGCTTGTGCCTGTACCAGTTGATGGAGAGGGGATCAACGTGCTTCAGGCTGCGGGATTGCCGCCGCCGTGCCTTATCTACGTCACCCCGTCACATCAATATCCGACCGGCGTGACCATGAGTCTGGCGCGACGCCTTAGCCTACTCGAGCTGGCGCGGCAGACCGGCGCGTTCATTCTTGAAGATGATTACGACAGTGAATTCCAGTTCGATGGTCGCCCGATCGCTGCGCTGCAAGGCATCGATCAGGTTGGCACCGTCATTTATCTCGGCACGCTTTCCAAGGTGTTGGCGCCAGGTCTACGGCTTGCTTACGCCATCGTGCCACACGGCCTGCTAGCGGAGGTTCAGCGGGGCGTGCGGCTGGAGGGCCTCGCTGTTTCGGTCCATATGCAGGCGGCCTTTCTTGCCTTCCTCCGCGAGGGGCATTTTGGTGCACATATAAGACGCATGAGCACGCTTTATGCCGCTCGCATGACGCGTTTCCGGGAAGAGGTGCAACGAGCTTGCGGCGCGGTTGCCGAACTTGGCCCAGGTACAGGCGGGTTGCAACTGGCCCTATGGTTTAGGAACCAAAATGTCGGTGATGGGGCTGTTGCGGCAAGCATGCAGCGTCAGGGATACGCGCCGCAGCCGATTTCGCCCATGTATCTGGGGGCGCCGCGTGCGGGCCTGTTGTGCGGAATTGCGGGGCTGATGCCAGAACGTGCACGGACTGCTGCAGCCGATATCGCAGCCGCGGTCGCACTGTAGAAAGCTGCCTTTCTTCAGCATTAGAATCTAACACGAGGTAGCTCTTAATCTGTTGCGTGGCGCATAAAATAGGGGCAATGGATCGATATTGGTTGTCCCGCAATTTAGGCAGACGGTGTGAAAACCCTGCGCGGTGCCTAGCCTGGGTGTTTTCTAGCGCCACTGCGAGACGGGCTGCAGCTTCGTTAGCCTTTCCGGCAGTGTCCTGAATTTCGTGTGTGAGTGGCATAGTGGGTAGAAAGGAAGACCCATATGGCACGACGGAGAGCGCCGGC
>JAGWRJ010000906.1 GCA_028869725.1 Alphaproteobacteria bacterium
CCTGTCCCCTTGCTTGCCTAAACCCTCACAAAGGTTCTCTATAATACCCGCGCCGCCATTTACACACCGAAAAGGGAGAAAGAGTCATGTTGGAGAAACTGAAATTTTACATCGACGGAAAATGGGTCGACCCGGTCACACCGCGGACGCTGGAGGTCATCGACCCAGCGCATGAAGAACCCTTCGCCCGCATCAGCATGGGGTCTGCCGCCGACGTCGACAAGGCGGTCGCGGCAGCACGACGCGCGTTCGAAACCTTTTCGCGTACGAGCAAGGCGGAACGCCTGGCACTGATGCAGAAAATCGTGGAAGTGTATCAGAAGCGCTACGGAGAATTTGTCGAGACCATCAGCCGCGAAATGGGTGCGCCACTCGGGTTGTCCAAGGCCGCGCAGGCAGCCATGGGCGTGGCGCACTTCACGCAGGCAATGAAGGTTCTGAGCGAATTTGAGTTCGTCAGCGTCAAGGGCTCAACGGCGATCGCCTACGAACCGGTCGGTGTAGTTGGCATGATCACCCCATGGAACTGGCCGATCAATCAGATCGCCTGCAAGGTCGCACCGGCTCTGGCTGCTGGATGCACCATGGTGCTGAAGCCCTCGGAAGTCGCGCCGCTCAACGGCATGCTCTTGGCTGAGGTGCTGCACGAGGCCGGGGTACCTGCCGGTGTGTTCAATCTCGTCAATGGCGATGGTCCGACGGTAGGCGAAGCGATGTCTCGTCACCCTGGGATCGACATGATGAGCTTTACCGGTTCGACCCGCGCCGGTGTCGCTGTGGCCAAGGCCGCCGCCGACACGGTCAAGCGCGTGGCACAGGAACTGGGTGGCAAGTCCCCCAATATCATCCTGCCCGATGCCGATCTGACCAAGGCAGTGTCCGGAGGCGTGATCAACATGTTCACGAACTCAGGTCAGAGCTGCAATGCACCCAGCCGCATGCTGGTTCCGCGCGCCAAGCATGACGAGGCCGCAGCGATCGCCAAAGCCACCGCCGAGAAGGTCAAGGTTGGCGATCCGTTCGCCGAAGGCACCCAGCTTGGCCCGGTCGTCAGCGAGGTCCAGTACAACAAAATCCAGGGCCTCATCCAGAAGGGTATTGCCGAAGGTGCTACGCTCGTTTGCGGTGGCCCAGGGCGTCCCGAAGGACTGAACCGCGGCTATTATGTGCGCCCGACGATCTTCGCCAATGTCACCAACGATATGACGATCGCGCGTGAAGAGATCTTCGGACCAGTCCTGTGCATCCTGCCCTACGACAGCGAAGACGACGCGATCCGCATTGCCAACGATACTGCCTATGGACTGTCGAGCTACGTTCAGTCCGGAGATCTTGTGCACGCGCACCGCGTCGCGTCGCAGATCAGGGCCGGCAATGTCCATATCAATGGTGCCGGTGTGGACCTGAATGCGCCGTTCGGGGGCTACAAACAGTCCGGAACCGGTCGGGAATGGGGCGAGTTCGGTTTCCACGAATTCCTGGAGGTCAAAGCCATCTTGGGCTATCAGGCCGCGTAAGCTGCCGACCTGAGGCAGAAAGGTGCCATGGCGCCGCCGCGTGGCGGCGCGCATGGCCCACTGCCGCTGGCCTTTGAGCAAAGAGCTTTCGCATGGAACCTGCCGCCACGCGTATCCTGATCCGCCCCGGCCGGATATGGTGTGGTGACGGCAGGCCAGCACAGACGGGCCTGTGCCTTCTCGTCGACGGTGCCCGGATTGCTCATATCGGGCCGATTTCGCCTGCGCCGCAGAACTGCGACATCATCGATCTTCCGCAGTCCACGCTCCTGCCGGGCCTGATCGATGCGCATTCACATCTTTTTCTGTATCCCTACAATCAGACCAGTTGGGATGATCAGGTTCTCACGGAGGCTGAAGCCTACCGCACCATTCGCGCGGTCCGGCATGCACACGCCACGCTGCTTTCGGGATTTACTGCCTTACGCGAATTGGGCACTGAAGGTGCTGGATATGCAGACGTCGCCCTCAAGAGAGCAATTGATGAGGGTCTGGTGCCAGGCCCGCGCCTGAAGGTCTCAACCCGTGCGATCGTGGCGAGCGGCTGTTATGGTCCAAGGCGCGCGTTATTCCGACCGGACTGCTGCATCCCGCAGGGTGCCGAGGAGGTGAGCGGGGCCGATGCCATCGTCCGCGCGGTGCGCCAGCAGGCATCCTATGGCGCGGACTGGATCAAGCTCTATGCAGACTATCGCGTCGGACCTAATGGCGAGACCCAGCCAACATTTAGCAAAGAAGAGCTTCATGCCGCCATCGCCTGTGCGCATGATCTGGGCCGCCCGGTTGCGGTGCATGCCACAAGCGACGAAGCAATGCGTCGCGCAATAGAAGCAGGCTGTGACACCATTGAGCACGGTTATAATGGACGCCGTGAGACCTTCGCTTTGATGGCGCGCAGTGGCTGCGCCTTTCTTCCGACGCTCACCGCGCGCGATGCGATATCGAGTTATCGCCACGGGCACCCAGAAGATGATCCGCACAGCGAAGACATGCGCCAGGCCGCGCATGCCTTCCGGATGGCGCTCGAAGAAGGCGTCCTTGTCGGCTGCGGCAGCGACGTGGGAGTTTTTGAGCACGGGACCAATTATCGCGAACTCGAATGGATGGTCCGTCTGGGCATGAGCCCACATGAGGTCTTGATGAGCGCCACGGCCATCAACGCTCGCATCTTGCGCTGCGAAAGTAGCTTCGGACGCTTGGCGCAAGGCCTCTGCGCCGATCTCGTGGCGGTGGATGGTGATCCACTCAGTAACATCGCTGCCATGCGGCGCATCGAGCTCGTGATGAAGGACGGAGTTATTTATTCTCAACATGAACGGCACTGATGAGCATTACAATTGAAGCCCGCACCACGATCTATTCCGGCTGGACGACCCTGTCGCTCGCCCACGTGCGCTTGGACGACAACACACGCATCGACCGTGTGATCGAGGATCATGGTGATGCAGCAACAGTTCTTGCCTATGATCCCGAACGCAGATGCGCGCTTCTGGTCCACCAGTTTCGGGCCCCGGCCTTTTATCGCGCAGGCGTCGAAGGCGTAGTAGAAGCGATTGCTGGCAAAGTTGAGGGAGAGACGGCGCAAAGCTGCGCCCGACGTGAAGCACTTGAGGAGGCCGGCGTAGAGCTTCATGATCTGCAACACGTGGCGGACGCGTGGACCTCACCGGGCTTTACGACGGAACGCTTTTCGCTGTTTCTTGCCGAATACCGTGCCGCGGACCGGCGTACACAGGGTGGCGGTGCCGATGGCGAGCAGGAGAACATCACTGTTCTTGAACTACCCCTTGCCACGCTCAAGACTCGAATGATGTCCGGACAGATCGACGATCTAAAGACCCTAGCCCTGGTGCAGGCGCTTGTGCTGAAGCGGCCAGAACTCTTCGTCGACGCGCCCTGAGCCGGCGCCGGCCCTTATGGACGCATATTGCTGTAATCAGGGGCGCGCGGCACGACAGTGCGTGCCACGCGCCGTCGCGCACCCCCTGACGCCTCCGCAGCTCCACTCAGGGCAGATCTTCACCCGCATCCTTGGCCGTCGCCGATGGCAGCTGACTGGCGGGAGGAAGGA
>JAGWRJ010000907.1 GCA_028869725.1 Alphaproteobacteria bacterium
GCGGATGGGTCTCAATCTTGTGCATGTGTTTGCCCATTATGCCTGGCCGGTGATTCCGAACGCCGCGAGTATTATTCATCACGCCATCCAGCCCGCACCGCAGGTAATTCCCTGGCCAACGGGAGACATGGAAGATTTGCTCGACCAACTCGAACCTGGCGCCCCGGTTTCCGTGCCGGAAGTTTTGTTTACCAAAATTACCGACGAGCAGATTGGCCAATGGAAAGAACGATTCGGCGGTGAATGAAGTCCGATTTGGTTTGGACTGCGGAGCATCAACCGCCGCGGCGCGCCTAAACGCTCAGTGTCACCCAGCCCTCTGGGCCCAATGCCTCAAGCGGTCTAAAGCGGGCCTTGTAGTCCATTTTGTCACTGCCTCGCACCCAGTAGCCAAGGTAGACATAGGCAAGTCCCCGCGCCCGCGCCGCGGCGATATGGTCGAGGATCATCTGGGTTCCCAGACTGCGCATGGTCTCGCCGGGATGGTAAAAGCTGTAAACCATCGACAGACCATCGGCCAGGACATCGCTGAGTGCGCATCCCATGAGCGTGCCTGGGGTTCCGTCTGACCGCATTCGGCGATACTCGACGATATGGGTCTGCACCGGGGTCTCCTCAACCATAGCTACATAGTCGAAGAGGCCCATGTCGCTCATGCCGCCACCTGCGTGCCGGGCATCGAGGTAAGTGCGCAGCAGGGCAAATTGCTCCCGAGTTGCCTGGGCAGGCACCTCTTGGCGAAGCAGATCCTGGTTGCGCTTGAGGATACGTTTCTGACTGCGTGAGACCGAAAATCCGCTGACATCTATGCGTACCGAGATGCAGGCATTGCAGCCATCGCACGCAGGCCGATAGGCTATCATCTGGCTGCGACGGAACCCGGAATGGGTGAGGGCATCGTTGAGGGGCTGGGCGAGGTTGCCGGAAAGCCGGGCAAATACCTTCCGTTCCACCCGGCCCGGCAAATAGGGGCAGGGACCGCCGGGGGTCAGAAAAAACTGCGGTAAGCGGTTGCTGCGCTGCTCGTTCAAGGGTTCCCGTCCGCCATCACGGCCATTGCGAGGCAGTAGTATGACAATACCATCCGGGTTCGCGCCATAGGCTTTGCGGACCTGGGCCGGTTCCGGTAGCAGAATTATGGGTGGATATGGGGGGGGATCGGCGGGGCTTCGCGCATGACCACAATGGATATCCTGCGGTTGGCTGGCGCGTCCGGGTCCTCCGGCAGGAGGGGTTCAGACCCCGCCTTGCCCGTGACTTCATAGATCTGGTCATCCCGGACGCCACTGGATTCCAGGATCGCCCGGGACGCATCTGCCCGTTCGGCTGACAGTTCCCAATTTGTCATGCCGTTAGGACCGTCAAAATTGCTGCCATCGGTATGGCCACTGATTGCAATGCGGTTAGGCAGGGCATCAATCACCTTGGCAATGGTCTGGAGCAGTTTGACAGTGTAGGGCATGGGTGTTGCCGATCCGGCGCGAAACATCGGTCGCCCATCCTGGTCGACAAGCTGGATACGCAGGCCCTTGGGTGTTTGGTCGACGATGACCTGCCGGGAGAGCTTGGCAATGTCCGGCATGGTCTGCATCGCCTGATGGATCGCTTCGGCGGCGCTGGCAAAAGCCCCATCCTGCGCCGAGGGAAGTGCAGATTGCAGGTGCTCGTCACTATGAGTTTGAGAGGCGGGGTCCGTCCCCTGAGCCTGCGTCGCGCCTCCGCGCATACGGGAGCGGGCCTGGGCGTGGGCAGTGTTATTCATGGTCGGGTTCTGATTTTGGACTACCGACATCGTGCCGCCGGCCTTGCCCCCAGTGGGCCCCAGAACCGTCCCTCCGAGCACGCCTCCGGCACCGCTTGTACTCTGGGAAATGCTCTGGGCCGCGAAGTAGTCAGCGATACCGCGCTTTTGCTCGGGCGTGGTCGTATTGATCAGCCACATGAGCAGAAAGAACGCCATCATGGCCGTCACAAAGTCGGCATAAGCAACCTTCCAGGCGCCGCCATGATGTCCGCCATGGTCGCCCTTTTTTACGCGCTTGATGATAACGGCATTTTCGGCAGCCATACTGATCCCGTCCACGATTGTTCCGGCGGCAGATTCCGTAGGGCTTTCCCGGGCCCGAAACCTCGCCTAGTTTTGTCCAAAGCATGCGCGTGAAGGGTTTAAGCATTCGTTGCGTGCACCAATGACCGGAGGCGACGTGAGCGCGAGCGAGTTCGATACCAGGGCCTTTCGTCAGGCGCTGGGGTGCTTTCCAACCGGGGTGGCGGTGGTTACCGCCCACACCCCAAACGGGCGTCCCATCGGCTTGACTGTTAACTCCTTTACCTCGGTTTCGCTTGATCCCCCGTTGGTTCTTTGGTGCCTGGATAAGCGCTCCGAACGCTATCCCACCTACACGACGAGCGATGCGTTCGTTATCTCGATCCTTGGGACGGCACATGAAGAGGTCTCCTCGCAGCTCGCCCGCCCTGGAGCCCATAGTCTGGACGGCATTTCCCTTCTGCCAACAGAGCTGGGCCCCCCGGCGCTCGCAGATGCGCTTGCGGTCTTCGAATGTGCCGCCCACGGCATTCATGACGCCGGTGACCATGCGATCCTAATCGGCCATGTGCTGCGCTTTGCCCGCCGGCAAGCCGGCGCCCCCCTGGTCTTTTATCAGGGACGTTACGGCGCTCTGGCTTAGGCGTGAGCGGCGAATCAACGCTGTACGCTGCCGTCACCGTGCTCTTTATGTCACGCTTCCCTGCGAACTGGGCGACCCTGCCTAGCGTCATCAAACCTTTGCAAAGCTGTAATCGAACCGCCAAGGCTCCTTGGCATGGATGGCCCCGTTAACGGGACTCGAGTCTGGACCCTGCGCCGCGCAGAAGCGCTACCCCCCGACCCGCGTATCCACGTGCCACATCGAATAACAACGGAGCCGATCATGAAGGGGAAGACCATTCTTTGGGCAAGCGCAGTTGCGCTTGCCTCAGTCAGCGCTGTGCCAGCAAATGCTGCTCAGTGGTGGGAGAACACGAGCATCAGCGGCAAGATGTTTTACGATCTCACCAACATAAGTCAGAGCTATCATGACGCCGCCGGAGTTAAGCATGATGGCGCCGCCTCCGGTGCAGATCAAAATGGCACCGGCTTTGACATCAAGCGCTTTTACGTTGGCATCAATCACAAGTTCAATGACATCTTCTCCGCTAACATCACCACAGACTTTCTGTATGACAAGAATGCTGGTGCGACGCAGATCTTTATCAA